>JAFGXQ010000221.1 GCA_016936575.1 Deltaproteobacteria bacterium | reverse complement strand
TTTACTTCTCTGCCGGCGGACAAGTGGACTGAAATCCGAGATGCACATTACAATCATAGAAGCCGGAAAAAGCGGGATGGATTCAGATTACTGACCTATGCGCCGATTACAATGCCCAGCGCTTCACGCAGACGGAAGTACTCGGGCGACACGCTGAATAGAACCAGCTCTTTGATTTTGTCTGTCTGCGACATGTCATCTAACGATGCCGGGTCGGACTGAATCATACGAGCGGCTGTTTCAAGGTCATTTGCCAACAGGAACCCGGCACGGCATGCGGTGAGTTCCAAAGAACGAATCCATTTTTTCAAATCGGCCTGTTCGCCCGACTTCAGGAATTTATTCACTACTTTTCGCAAGCTCTCCAATTCCATGGGACTCATTGTATTTCGCAATTGTTTCTGCAACGCTGTCAGGGTCGGATCATCCGGAATCTTCGCCCCCGGATTTCCGAGTTTAATCGCCGCCAGCATCAACGCCTTCAATTCAGTGTGAGACGGCAGAATCCAACGAATGTAGTGTTCCGGACGATAGTAGGACAAGTGTTTGGTCGCCAGGAACAATAAATCCTGAGGCGCGTAGCCGGACAACAACGTTGCCCCGCAAGCCGAAGCGACAGGCTCCGTAATGGCGAAATTCAGCCCACCTGCACGGTCATCCTGAAGGTACAATTCAGGAATAACCGGCAGATTGATTACTTGAGCCGCATAGAAAAATGTTTTCGAGAAGGTCAATGTATCATTATGTGGACGCTTCTGCGATTTTTTCAATCCGTAGTTCTTAATCGGTAGTATTTTGAACGAACGTACCGCATTGGTCACCAACTCAAAAATCTTGCCAATGTACACAGACTCATCCTTGTGGAACAAATCTTTAATCCATCGCTCGTTGTCCAGTCGGGCCTGAGCGCGCACGGTACCTTTCGTGCGGTACTGCTCAAAGAACTGTTGTTCTTCGGCATCGGCTTTCTTCAGGAACGCCAATGTAGCGCATAGACACCACGCTTTGTCATACTGGCGATGCTCGAAGTACAATCGTCTCAATGCTTTGTAGGAATCAACCTTGTACGGTTTCTGAGCAATCAACGCCATGTGTTCACGTACCGCATCGTCCAAACAATTATCCATTTTGGAATACAGTTCCGCCAGGATTTCGTGACGTGTCACATTCTCCGGATCGAGATTCGAAGCCATTTTGAACGCTTCGGCAGCGGCTTCAAACTGTCCCATTCGTGTACGGTAGATTTCACCGAGGAAGTGCCACAGGTTGATCTCGACGTCTTTTTGGCCTTTACCGGAAATACGATGAATCATTTTTCGGTAATTGCGCTCCAACTCTTTCCAACTCTTCTTCTGCGTTAAGATGCGATCAATCGCCTCAAATGCTTTCAGATTCTCGATGCTGTTATCGAGCGACTTGTTGAAGAATCCGACCGCGTCTTCCGCACTCTTGATTTCATCACGGTAAATCACCGCAATCGTGTAGTAGAGACGGGCGAGTTTTTCCTTGTCTTCTTCCATTTCGCAAACCCGGTTTACCGTGTCTACCACATTCTGCCACTGCTTGGTGGTCTGGTAGAGCGGCATCAGTTTGTGCAGAATAGGACGGTTCTCCGGCTTGAGGGCTGTCGCTTCCTGATATGCAGAAATGGCTTTTTGCGGATTTTTCAATTTATTCTGCCAGATGTCGCCGATTTCCTCGTGCAGCGTAAATTGCTTGTCTTCATCGTGGACTGAATCGATCAACACTTTCTTGAAGTGAATGACCTGTTCATAATTCTTCTGTTCTTCCTGAAGTTGAATGACTGCCTCTAATGTCGGCACATGGCCACCATCAATTTCGAGAGCCTTGTCATACATATTGAGCGCCTTACGTCGCTCTTTCAATTCCGCCTTGATGGTCCCCAGACGATAGAAAATATCAACAATTTCCTCTTTGCTGCGGTCATCTCGATGATGTACCAATACCATCTGATACAATTTAAATGCTTTGTCCCATTGTTGGCTTCGATACAGGCAGTCAGCCAAATTCAACAACGCCGGCAGATACTGTGTATTGATGTCATAGGCCGCCTGATAGGCTTTCAGTGCTTTTTCCAGCTTGTTGAGCTTATCGGCGACGCGGCCCATCTTCGTATGCAGCGGCTGCATCTCTTCACCGGATCGCTTCCCGCCCAGTCGAATCAGCATATCCAACAGACGTTCGGCTTCCTCGTACCGCCCCGCTTCCATATATACATCTACAAGTGGTTCCGCGGCATCCTGATTGTCCGAATTCGACTCGAGCGCTTTCTCAAACCACTCGATGGCGGTTTCTTCTTCACTCAGTTTGTCACGATACAATTCACCCAGCTGAAACTGAAGTTTGGATCTGTGACGTTTATTCTCTGTATGCGCCTGCTGCGCCTCCATAACTTCCGCAGCAGCCACCCACTCAGATTCATCAAGATGAATTTTGCACAACGCTTCCAGGGATTCCAGATGCCCCTCATCAATATCGAGCGCAGACCGGAAATGATCAACCGCGGCACCGCGGTCCATCAGCTGCGTTTCATTCAACGTACCCAAACGGAAATACAAATCAACTTTGCGCTCCGGCTCTTCCACCGTATCGGCAAGTCGGTTCAATGTTTCATGTGCCGACACCCAGTCTTCTGCCTTCACCTGCATCTTCGCCAGGTTGTCGAGAGCATCGATGTTTTCAGGGGCAATATCAAGAATCTGCTCGTAGGCATCCATCGCACGATCAATATCTTTCAGCTCCAATGCGAACACTTTTCCCATATTTTCGTACAAGGGAATACGGTCTTCGCGGTCGTGGGTGGAATCAACATGTTTTTCCAACGCGTCGATAAGCTCATCCCATTTTTGAACAGCGCGATACAATCGTTCCAGAGACTCGAGCGCACGATGCTCAGACGGATCGATGTCCACCACTTCCTCCAGCTTCTCAATCGCGCGTTCGGGCTTACGGAATTCACCTTCCAGCATATCCGCAATTCGCAGCAGTAATTCAATTCGCTCACTTTCGCTGGGTGCATATTCCAATTGAACTTCAAGTACATCCAACAGGTCCTGCCAAAGTTCACGTTTCTCATAGAGCCGTTCCAGGCCTTTCAAGGAAGGAATATGACCGGCATCGATTTCAATATTCGCCTTGTACTCTTCGGTTGCTTTTGCCAACTCGTTGAGATTTTCTTCATAAATCTCGGCAATCCGTTGACGCGTGGAAATGATAGCTTCGGTTTCTGTTTCGTCCAGCACATCGATTTTTCGCCGCAATACCGGAATCAGTTCCTCCCAGTTTTCGGTAGAGCGGAACATTCGCTCCAACGCCAATAAAGCCGGTTCCAACGTGGGGTCAATTGCCAAGGCTTCTTTATACACTTTTCGTGCCGCAGGCATATCTTCCATGTACTCAAGATAAATTTCGCCGAGATCAACGAGAATGTCTTTTTTCTTCTCGGGAATATCTTCACAGTTAACCGCTTTCTTCAATACTTCAACCAGCTCTGTCCACTGTTTGGCCCCTCGGTACAGTTCTCCCATCAAGCGAAGTGCCGGAACATTGTTGGCATCGAGTGTGAGTACCTGCTGATAATACTGAATCGCATATTCCGGGTTTCCGATAGCCGAATACCACTTACCGATTTTCAGGCACAAATCGATTTGAATTTTCTTGTCCTGGGTGCCCGCAAGAATCTGATTGCATCCTCCGAGCAGTTCCTGCCACTTCCCGGTTTCAGAAGCCAACCGCTCCAGATGATCGCCGGTGGCATCATTGGAGTAGTCAATTTCGAACGCACGCTGCATCACCAGGAAAGCGTTCTCCGCCTGTTCGAGTTTTTCTTCGTAGATGACAGCTGCCTTGTGAAGCAAATCAATTTGGACGGCACTGTCCCCAACCACTTCCAACCTCGCAGAATATAATTGAATGAGTTCCTCAAACGACTCTTCTTCCGTCATTATTTCAACGGTGCGCTCAAACGCATGCTCATGAAGTGCCGACACACCCAAAATATTCAGATACGGAGTTTTGGCCAGCAGCGGCTGTTCCAGCAGTTCTTCCATGGCGCGGGCCTGCTCCAACCAGGTATCAATCTGAGCGTCCCCTTCCAGCAGTTCTGCTTTGCGCCCCAACATTTCAACCAAATCTTCCCAGATTTCCTGTTCTCGATACAGTGCTTCCAGCGCATGAACGGTGCTCAGTTCGGACGGATCAACATCAAGAGATCGTCGCCATACATCGATTGCGTCCATCGGTCGCTCAACAATGTCGGAAAGAATTTTGCCCAATTGTGCATAGTATCCCTTAATTTCCTCAGTCTCGAACACTGAGATACCCACTTCAATAATCCGCTCCAGGGTTTCGATAAGATCTTCCCATTCCTGGTTGGATTCATAAATTTTCGCAATCGCCTGCAAAGCGGGAATATTGTCCAGATCGATAGATAGAACATTCTGCCAGTTCTCAAGAGCACTTCTATCGCGATCAAGACATTCTCCCCAAACCGTACCCAGCTGACTGTATATACGAACGCGCGCTTCGTCGTCGTCAGCAATCGTTACCGCACGCTCCAACACCTCAACGAGTTCGTCCCAGTTCTCCTGCCTGGCGTACAGATCGCCCAGGGCCTCAAGTGCGGTCGCATCCTCACCCAGAATATCCAATACGCCTTCCCAAAGATCGATAGCCTTGGGAATATCTTCCAGGCAGTCCGCAGCGATAGTAGCCAACTTCGCGAACAAGTCCGCCTGAACAGCATCATTGTCGGCACAATCTTTCATTTTCTCATAAATGCTGTAGAGCGCGGACCACTCTTCTTGATTGGCGTAAATCATTTCCAATCGCTCGAGTGATTCCATGTGCGTGGGTTCCAATTCATCGACAATGCTATGGAATGCAACGCGCGCCTTCTCAACTTCATCCAATTGCGTTTCGAGTACATCGCCCATACGGAAAATGTATTCCACCTGCTCCGGAACAGCCGTTTCCACTTTGGCCAACAGTTGGAGAATACCTACCAGATGCTCCCACTCCATATGCTGAGAATAGATTCTGTCTAAAGCCTGCAAAACTTCGATGTCGTCTTCTCCCAAATCCAAACAGGCGCGATACGCTTTCTCGGCTCTCGCCGGGTCACGCAACTCTTCCTCCGCAACCCGGGCGGCTTTTTTAGCAACCAGTTTCTTGGCATCTTCATCTTCGTACTTGCCGAAAAGCTGTTCATACACTTCTGCCAATTCATTCCACGCTTCGGTGCCGGCTGCCAACCGCTCAATATCAATTGACGAGCGCTCATCAAACGGATCTTCTGAAAACGCTCGACAATACCAGTTGAACGCTTCAACCGGATCGAGCAACTTGTCTTCAAACGTCTCCGCAATGCGGTGCTCCATTGACACGCGATCTTCTTTTTCTTCGATGGAATCCAACTGGCGTTCATACAGAGACACCAGCTTGGACCACTCATTCTGCATCTGCAGCAGCGGTTCGAGAATATCAACGATTTCAGCGCGCATATGGCCTTCGGTAAATAAAAATTCCAACGCAGAAATCGATTGATCATGAGCCGGTTCCGCACCAAGAATATCGCGATACACACCGACAGCCTTTTCGACTTCATCCAATTCCTGCTGGTACAGCTGCCCCAACCGAAACTGAACGTTCAAACTCTCCTCGGGGTCTTCCATCAACAGGGTTTCCTTCTGAAGAACACCTGCCAGCTCCTGCCACTTCTCCCCGATCTGATACAATTTATCCAGACTGAGCACCGCCTCGCGGTTTTCCTCGTCAGCGGCGAGCACTTTCTGATATCGCTCTATCGCTGCATCCATATTGTCGAGGTTTTCCTCATATACGGAGGCCACTTTCAGCCCAAGCACGATCAACGCTTCTTCATCTTCGAGAGATTCCATCCGATCATCGAGAATCTTCGCAAATTCAGTCCATTTGCCGGATGTATGTGCCAGTTCATTCAGCTGAGAGAGCGTTTTTTCATTGGTCGGTTCTATCGCCAGAGCGCGTGCATACATTTCAAACGCCTCTGCCGGTGAATCCAGATGCAAATCGCTTTCGAGCAGGGAGGCCGCCTGATGCAACAATTCAACCTGTTGCCATTCGTCATCAATATGCTTCAGTTTAACTTCAATGAGCCCAATCAATTTTCGCCACTCTGCCAACTCCTGATACAGAGGCTCCAGAACCTCAGCAGCCATCATCGGCTCTTCATCGCCGGCCACCAACTCTTCCAATAGTTTGACAGTCGGCTCGTGATCGGGAGAAATCGTCAAAATATCTTTCAGGTACTCAATGGCACGCGACACATCTTCAAGATGTCGAACATACAACTCCGCTACGCGATACTTGAAGGATACCGCTTCATCGGGGTCATCCACTAAATCAATTTCACGCTCTAAAATGGAAAGCAGGTCCGCCCATTCCTCAGCTTCCGCATACAGCATATCCAACCGTGAAATCGCCTGAAAATCATCGGGATCAAATTCCAGAATGCGTTGATATGTGGTGATGGCCTTCTGAGTATCGTTCAACTCCCGTTCATACATAGCTCCCAATACGTACAAAACTTCTTTCTTTTCGTCAGGAAGATCAACCAAATCCACTTTCTGATTGTATATGTTCTGCAGTTCATCCCATCGTTCGAGACGCAGGAACAGACCTTCGAGCTGATTGATGGCGCGAAGTTCGTCAGAATCAATCTCAAGAATCCGCTGATACACCTCAATCGCTTTGTCTACATTTTCAAGCACCTCTTCATAAATTTGCGATGCTTTGAAAAGCAAATCCTTTTGGTCGTCCATATCGGCGACCATCTCGGTCTTTTTCATATATATGGCTGCCAATGCTTCGTAATCTTCGTTTATCTGATAAGAACGCTCCAAAGCCGTGGCGGCGTCAAAATGCATGGGGTTTAACGCCAACACTTCCTTAAAATGGGTTATCGCACGATCCGTGTCCTGCAATTGATCTTCACAGATACTCGCTACTTTCAAATGGTATCCGGCCTGAACATCCCCATCTTCGAGATTTTCAATCTGAGCCGCATACAAGTCTGCCAGGTCCTTGTACAGGTCAAGGATTCTCGCCATGCGTTCCAACTCATCTTGCGTTCGCTCCTGTTCCGGATCTTCTTTCAGCGCGCGTCCTAATGTCTGGAAGGCTTTCTCGGGTTCATCTCCGGCTGTTTCATATAAATTGGCAATCTCGTGCAACAGCTCTACTCTTCGATCAACGGTCTCTTCCGCCTCGAACATAATTTCAATCACCCCCACCAATTTCGCCCAGTCCCCGTGATCGCGATACAACGGTTCCAATATTTCCGCTACGTCGGTTTTGAATTCGGGCTTTTCCAAAATTCTTTCCAGCGCTTCAATCGCAGCGTCGCTCGACGAATCGAGATCCAGCACTTCGCGATAAATTTCGACAGCGGCAGAAATTTCATCCAACTGTTTTTCGCGCAAATCAGCCAATCGAAGCTTCAGTTCGACAACATTGTCAGGGTCAGTCACCAATCCCAATTGCTGCTGTAAATTGTCTGCCAGATCGGTCCAGTTTTTAAGGGAAACAAACAATCTGTCGAGGCTCTGCATTGCTTCCAGGTTAGATGAATCGAGATTTAAAATCTCCGTCATGCACTTCACAGATGCTTCCGGATTTTCCAGCATCTCTTCATAGATGCGCGCCATATGGCGATAAATATCTTGTTTTTCTTCACCATCGGCAACCGCATCCACTTTGATTGCCAGAATTTCTACCAAGTCATTCCATTTCTCTTCTCGGCTGTAGATACCTTCCAAGGCCGAAATGGCCTCTTCACACTGAGCGTCGGCCTTCAATGCATTTCGATATGCTGTAACAGCTGCGGCTAATGAATCCAATTGGGTATCGTGAATCTGCGCCGCTTTCAACCACAAGGATTTCGCATTTTCCACATCTTCGGTCGCGGCGGCACCGACTTCCAATATTTCAACCAAATCCTTCCAGTTATCAAGAATCGAAGTAATTCCTTCCAACTGCTCCAATGCCTCAGGAGCATCAGGATTCACCTTGAATGCGCGACTATAGGCGACAAACGAACGCTCGACAGGCTCCAGGTGCTGAGATGAAATAGAACCCACTTTCATGAGCAACTCGTATTGCTCCTCTTTATCATCACTGGTGTCGACAAGAATTTCCGTGGCCCGCACAAAATTCTCCCAGTCTTCCTTCGCTTCATAAAGGGGCGCGAGGATTTCCGCCGCCTCACCTTTGGAATTGTCCTCGTCGAGCAACGATTCCAATGCGGCAATGCCCTTTTCATGAGATGGTTCGATTTGCAGCACTTCCCGGAAACAATCCAACGCCCGGGTGGATTCCCCCAGATGGTCTTTGCAGACCATACCTAATCGATATTTCAGTTCCGTCTCTTCCTCAACGGATTCAACACCCACCGCCAATTCCCGCTCGATAATCTGTGCCGCATCAGACCATTTCTCTTCGCGAATATGCAACCGATCCAACGCAGCAAGCGACCTTGCCTCATCACCCGCCATGTCGATTATTCTGTTGTATACGTCAACAGCCTTCTGAATGTCGTCAATCTCTTCTTCCCACAAAAGCGCCTGATTGTAATAAATCTCTTTACGCTCGTCATCGTCTTCGGCCATTTCAATACGTTTTGCATAAATGTCGAGCAGCTCTTCAAAACGCCCCATCTGCGCATAAATGCGTTCCAATGCGTGAATCGCCTTGGAATTTTTTGGGTCTGCTTCCAGAATGGCATCAAAATGCGCGAGCGCTTCCTCGGCTTTGCCAAGTTCTTCATTCATCACACGGGCCATCCGAATTCGCAAGTCCACCTTGTCTTCGCCATCTGCTTCATCATACGCTGCATTATATGCGTCAACCACTTCCTCCCAACGACCGGCCTTTCCGGCAGTACGCTCCAGATCTTCCTGACATACTTCATCCAGCGGGTCGTGCTTGAACGCTTTGAAAAATCCGTCGAACGCACGATCTGCATCGCCCACTTCGTCTTCAACCAACCGGGAGATTCGCTGCAGCAACGCCTGCGCTTCCGCTTCATCTTCAATGTGCGTCAGTTTAACTTCGAGCACGTTGGCCAACTGCACTGCTTTATCGCCCGCCTCCTCATATATGGGAATCAGTTGCTCAGCCGCTTCAAGGTTGGCACTATCGACTTTTAAAATGGCTTCCAATGCCTCGGCCGCTTTATCTACTCGCTCCTTTTTCTCCCGCTGTAAATCCGCTATCTTGAAATACAGACCGACCTGGGTTTCAACCTCAGCGCCCTCTTTGTCGGCTTCCCGTTCAAGCAGTCGGATAAATTCATCCCACTTCTCACTTTCTTCATAAAACGCCTCCAACTCCTGCCATGCCTGCAACGCCAGATACCTCTTCTTCAATTGTTCCTGCGCACGCCGATCATCGGGGTCGAGCTCAAGCAGTGCCTTCAGTACTTCAACCGCTTTCTGGTCATTGTCGATTTTGTCGCCGTATACGAGGCTGAGTTTCTGGTAAATGGATTTCTGCTCAGACTCATCGCCTACGTTCTGCACTTTCGTTTCGAGAACGCCGGCGAGTTTTTCCCATTCTTTGGCTCGCTCATAAAAATTCGCCAAATCATCAATTGCATCATTATTCTCTGGGTCGTGTTCAAGAACCGCTTCCCAGTGGGCAATGCAAATATCGGGTTTCTTCAGGCGCTCTGCGGCCATTTTAGCGATATCAACCAATGCCTCAACTTTGTCAGGACCGTCGTCAAGGGCTTTCGCCTGAAGCTCCATCATGTCAATAAGCTTCTTCCAATCGCGGCGTTTCTCATACATATCTTTAAGGAAATCAATCGCTTCGGGATGTTCGGGATCAGCCTCCAACACGTTTTCGAAGGCTTTGATGGCTTCCGCCTGATTGGAAAATTGATTCATAAACAAATTCGCCACCCGCAGCCATAGTTCCACCCGCTCCTCTTTATCAGTGATCACATCTCCTTTGGCTTTCAGCATTTTCACCAAATCGGGCCAACGTTCCATCGACTCATACTTCTCGATCGCCGCGTCCAACGCCGGCAGATAATCGGCTTTCTTTTTGAGGACGGATTGATACGTATTCACAACCATTGCATCTTGATTCAAATACTCGTCATACACTCGGGCCAGCACCATATGGGCTTCAACAAACTTCGCGTCGTCAGTTATTTTGCGCCCCATTCGCTTCAGAAAATCAGCGAAACCACTCCATTTCTGTGTTTCGCCGTACAAACGTTCAAGCGCTTCAACAACCAGCGGATGCCCCGGATCTGCTTCCCACGCATCGCCCTGCCACGCTTTAATTCCCTGCTCAACGCCTTCGGATTCGGCCTCGGATGCCGCAGTCATAGCGGTCTCAAGCGCATCGGATACTTCTCTGCTCGCCTCAAACGTCTCAGGCGCTGCAATTTCCTCTTGGCCGGATTCTGAAACTTCTTCCTGTTGTTCCAACTCTTCTTCAGTTACATCTACTTGGCTGTTGTTATCCGTACCGGAATTGTTCGTCATTTTGCACTCCTCGAAGTATGTTTTTGCAACCTCGTTATGCGGCTGTATGTTTGTAATTTCGCCCAGATAAAAATCTGCTTTCTCGGTATTGTTCAAGACTTTCCACCACAAGTAAAGAGCGGATTCCAAAATATCCATCTTGTTATCCACATCTTTTCCTGCAATGTTTTCAACAAGCTCCACCACCTGTGAGGTTTCATTCTCTGAAAGATATAATTCAAATAAGAATCCGAAGACACCGGGTAAATCAGGTGTCTGTCGACAAGCTCGTTCCAAAAATGGTACCGCTTTTTCAGGCTCCTCAAACACAAATCGCCATCGAAGCGCGGTCCATACTAAATATTGCCCCTGAAGTGATTCATCGAGCTTTTCCAGCAGCGCTCCCTGAAACGCAATCAGCGCTTCGTCTCCACCGCTGGAATAAATCAGATTCTCCAGGAGCAGCTGAACCGCCGGGTTCTGAATATTTCGCTCAATGGCAATCGTCAGCAGCTCAATCGCCCTGGCCACCGCATCGTCCACCTCGCTCTCCAGATACATGTACGCCGCCCGGAAATACTTCCATTCCGGCGTATCTTCTGATTTAGACGATGCCAATACAACCTGAATGCGCTCTTCCAAATCATCGATCTGCGTCAAATCCTCAAGCAAATCCTTGGCCCAATCGGCGTCCGGAGTTTCCTGACAAACCGCCAGACACAGCTCCTGAAGGTCATCGGTCTGACGCATCACCATCAGTGCCTGAGCGAGCTCCCAGCGCAGCAGAGATACGTGCTCCGCGTCTTCGGAAAGACGAATCGAAATGGGAATCAATTTCCCCAACGGCGCGAGGCGGCCGATTTCCCAGTACAATCGACGGGAATTTTCAACCGCCTCAAAGCAGCTGTCATCCGACTTGAACGCTTTTTGAAAATAAGAAAGTGCCCGCGCCTTTTCGAGATATTTTTCGTCCCATAATCGGGCAATCAACAAACAGCGAGCGGTAAACTCCTCCGGCGAATCAATCGACTCGAGAGACTGCTCCCAATGGAGGAGTTGCTCTTTCCAGGTAAGAAACCCTGCTCGTTGAATTGTTTCAACTGTCATTTATCCCCGCAACGGCACATAAACGAAACGATAATAAATCCTGCTTATCCAGCTACTGAATGGGTGAACCAACCTCAATCTCGGTCAACCGGGATTGTGCAGCTGTAATGTAATCAGGAGGGGTATCTTTCGCAGCAGACTCCATGAACTTCTGGAGCCAAATCTTCGCATTTTCCTTATTTACGTAGGAATAACTCCAACCCAGGCTGAACATCGCGTCAACCATATCTGGCTTCAACTCAAGCGCGGAACGGAACTCGGTAATAGCCAGATCGTGTTGTCCTTTCTCGGAATACACTGCACCGAGTCGGGAGTGAAGCACGGCCAGCTCATCGCCGCGACCGACCAAAGCTTTAATGCCCTCTTTCAATGTCTGTTCGGCTTGTGGAACAAAATCATAATCAAGATACAAACTTCCGAGTTCACGATAGGCATCGAAAAATTTTCCGTTCTTCATGAGTGCATCGGTATATTTCTGGAGCGCCTGCTGAGGATTATCCATCGCCGCATATACTACACCCAAACGATAATGTGCTTTGTAGAGATTGTCGTCGAGCTCAATAGCTTTCTTGAACGCTTCCTCTGCACGTTCCCATTGCTGCATCCACTGATACACCTCGCCCAATTGATAATAGTAAATCGGTACTTCGCTGTTCAAACTGATGGCCTGTTGCAGATTGCGAGCTGCCTGTTCGTATTCCTCAGTCTCGATATACACGATAGCGAGATTGTGATGCGCTTTCTCGTTCTCAGGGTCAAGACTCACCGCTTTGCTGCAGTCACGAATGGCTTGCGGATACAATTTGCGCCGATGATATTCAACGCAACTGTTCATCATTTCTACAGAATGAACATGTTCACGACTGCACTTCGCACCAGTCAGCATTGTAGCCAGTGCACAAATTGCTAAAATCAGCTTTTTGCTCATAGATTTACTCCTATCCTATCTTTGTATAGAACATCTTATTTAGTCAGACAGGAATAGTAGAGAAACCCTCGGCAGATGTAAACCCTTTTCATAAATATTAAAACCGGTTGGGGTATTTTATTATATCAGGAATCGATATTTAGAAGAAAGCGCAAATCTCAGACATTGCCCAGTTTGATCAGCTTGCCCGATTTGTCCTGTTTGTACCCTTGCGGAAGAAGCGCCGCCACCTGCTTTTTATAGCCCGCGGTGGACCACTCCAGCCTGGCGAACACATCAATAATTTCGTTGCGAACCCGAATACTTTCCTCTTCGCACATGGCCTTCAGCAGCGGTTCCCGAGATTCTTCCCATTCCATTTCTGCCAATGCATTCACGGTCTGATATCGAACGGTTTCGTTCACATCTTCCAGGAAACGAACCAGTTTTTCCGCAACGTCATCACCTTGCAACTCCGACAGTGCCATAATTGTTTGAATTTTCCGGTCCGGATTTCTTTCGTATTCTGTATCAAACTCATCGAGCACCGCAAGCAGTTCTTTGCGATAGGTTTCCTCGTCCACAATATTTCGAAACACTCGTTGTACCAGGTTCACCGACTCCTCGGATCGCAATGCGCGCTTCAGCAGCGGAAGTGCCTTTTCACCGATATCAATTAACGCATTGCAGACCCACTCTTTCTCTTTTTCGTCTTCAATGGACGGCTCCGCAATTACAGCGAATCTGGAAATCAACCCCGAAATCGCCTGTTCATTTCCGTCTGTGGCGTGTTCGATAATCTCATACAAGGCTGCCTGCCGATAGTCTTTCGGAGTATGTTTGTTGTTGGCGCGCTTCACATTCTTTTCAATTTTCGAACTCAGTCTGTTCTCTTTTGACAGAAAATCCAGGATACCCATATTGGCCTCACAAACGTTGTTTGTTGAAAATACAACAGAATTTACAATGGTCTTTTATAGTCTAGAAAATTTTTCACAACAGAAAAATTGGGACAGCGTTTAAAATTCAAATGTCTTGGTCGTTACGAGTCATCTGCAGTAGATTCGTCAGAATCGTCCTCTTCCTTCAGCACGTTGACCAGCTGATTTATTCGGTAACTCAATCCACCGACTTCATCAGACTCCACATCAAACCGGTAATCGTAATCGCCATTGATTATTTTCAAGAGTCCTTCTTCAATCTCGACTACCGGCCGAATGAAATAATTTCCGAGAAATACGCCGACAACGAAAACGCAGACAACTGCGAAACCAATCAATCCCCAAACGGCTATACGCATATTTTTTGCGAAGGCACACCGCCCCTGTTCACCCAAAAAAACAAAAGCGACTTTCTGCTGTTGTGAAGCATTCGGCACCGACGCAGAAATAGCCGTGTATTCGGTATCGCGAAGTGTGATTGAAAAAAATGTGGTTGATTTCGCCCCCGCGAACACATTCTTCAGTTGCGCACCACCCGCAGAACGCAGCTCCCGGTTTAATTCCTGGCGGGCAGCGTCGGTCTCAATCGATGTACTGTATACATCGTTACCGTGAACCACCGCCAATTCAACACCCAAATCTTTCGCCTTTTCAGCGGCCATGCCGTTCGACACTTCGTATCCGACCACAATCGTTCCCGCCACTTTATCGTCCGCGCTCCATATGGGAGCAGCGGACAATTCAAGCAACCCGGGATTGATGAGCGTGCACAAATGACCGCTCTGATGTTCACTCGACCCCAACGGAGAATCAGCAGCAGACCAAATCCGGTACTGCGCCTCGCCGTCCAACGCCCGCTTCACAACCGGCATCGCGTTGGAAACATTCTTTCCTGCCGGGCACGCGTTCGGTGTGGTGTTTCGCGCAAGCACCACACCGTTACGGTCGGTAATAAAAACCAACGCGGGCTCACGGCCTTTTCCGCTGAGAGATGCTGCAGATGTTTCTACTGCGGTGAGCGCTTTCTTGAACCAGGCATCACGAATGCGACGTTCGTGGGCATCGTCTGCTTCGTTTTCGAGTCGCTCAATATCGAGCACGCTGAAGACATCGGACACCGCCTTGCTCATTGAAAGTCGACTTACATCCTGAAGCTGCTCATAACTGCGCAGCGCCTCTGAACGAACAAACAAGGTCGACACCGTGCGCAACTGCTTCTGCAGCGCTTCCTGCGACGCATTGCGCAACCGGGTGTCGAGGTACAGATAAATCGCCGTTCCAAGGCAAAGCACAATCACTAGATTGGGAATAATAATTTTTGCTCTCATAAAAACGCCTGTGTTCCGCCCAACAATTGCGTGTGAGTTTTCAAGGTATCATCCGGCTATTCCGGCGTCAAGGTGCTGCGTAATTCCATGCGATCACATATCGGGTACCCGGTTCAATTGATGAAGGCGTAGGTTGTCCGCGCTTTGGCGCCCCGCTTTTCAAGCAGGCCCGCATCCAACCCTGCTTTCAGGTCTCGGCTGGCGGTAGCCGACCCGATGGATTTGAATAAATCCATATATTTTTTACGGGTAATCCGCTCGCCGCCGAAATGCAGCTTCGCGAACGCCAGACGGTCATTCACATTTTTTATACTGTCGTCCATTCTGTCCAGCAGCATGAACAACGCATCGTAAGCAACATAAATCGAAAACCGGACAAATTCCTGCAGGCTGCTGCGACTGTTTTCGACCTGAAGTGTGTTGAGATACTGCTGCTGCTGTTGTTTCAACTGAAACTCCAACGGCACCATCGCAAAGACCGGATGATAATCGGCCAGCAACATCCGATGCCACAGCCGCGCCACCGCTGCGCTGTATCGAACGAACGGTTGAATCTGAACCATCTGAAAATGGAAAATGGACGCCTTGAGCAACGGATGAATCATTCGTTCATCCTGAACGTAGCGAAACAACACTCCGAGCAGTTCCAACGCTTCCTTCATATGCGTATTCCAGGATTGGCCCGCTTCGCCGGTTCCGTTTTTCGGATTCAGAGACAGACCTTCATTCATCACCAGAAATGCCGTGAGCATATCTTTCATGCTCTGCACCGAAAAATCCGACGTTTTCCCGTACGCGCGAAGAAAAGCCTTCGCCTGCGCCATTTCGTCGACCATGGCGCCTACAGATTCGCCGTCACGAATCCGCTGCACCTGTTCGGTTGACAGCGTACTCCCCTCCAGGGCCAGATTGGCGTATACATTCTGAATGAATATCTTTTCCTTCAGCGCCCCGCGAACGCCGGTCCGGTGCCCCTCAAATTGCCCCAGCAGTCGGGTGACCTCACTTACCTGAAATAGAATTTCCGGTGTAATTTCAATTTGTACCAGCAGATTTCCCATTATAACACGTCCCTTTGGAATTCTGTTTCGAATGTCCAATCGGATATATCAAATGATATTATCGGCGGAATGACGCTCGGCTTTAGAAATCGTTGGAAACTGGATTGAAAAACGGATTCAAATATCTAACGTTATTCTTCTTCAGGGGCGGGGGGCTCTTTCAGGTCAAATTCCTCTTCAAGTTCACTTAAATCGGGAAGTTCTTTCAAATTGGGCATCAACGTGATTTCAATACGTCGATTACGCGATTTGCCCATTTTGTTTCGGTTGGAAGCCGCAGGCTGATATTGCGCATACCCGGCGGCGCTGAGGTCGCGGGGGTTCACTCCGGCCCCTTTTAAAAACAGCACCACAGATACCGCCCGTGCAGTGCTCAGATGCCAGTTGTCGCCAAACGGATTGTCTTCGCTGACTTTCACGTTATCGGTATGCCCCGCCACCTGAAATTCTCGACCGCGAATTCCTTTAAGCACCTTCGCAACACTGGCCAGGGTTTCCTGCCCCTTTTCGCTCAAATCTGCTTTTCCGGACTCGAAAAGCACCGCGCTGGGCAATTCAAGCGCCATTTTCCCCCGCTTGATTCGCACCTTCAAATCACCGGATTCAATATTCATTTTCAGTTGGTCGAGGATTTGCCGAATGGTATCTAACCGCTCTTTCTGCTGTTTCTGTCGCTTTTCCATTTCAGCTTTCAGTGACTCGGCTTCGGTGAGCCTGGACTTGGCCTCTTCGGCTTCCTGGCTTAATCTCTCCACGGTAGTTGAGCAATCTCTCGATTCTTTCTGAAGGATAAACATCTCCTGCTTACATTTATCCAAATCCGTCTTCACTTTCTCATTGCAACCCGAAATGACCGCACCGCCAATCAATAGAGCAGGAATGACAACCATTATAATTTTATTGCGAAAAAACATTCGATTCTCCTTCGTCACTGATTATGATGTCATCACAACATGTTTTACATTGCAATTCAAACGTTCTTTTCAGAAAAGATATTTCAAGGAGAGACATTATGCCATTAATCAAAATGCAAACCGCCAATCCGATTGACCGCACCAGAGAAGAACCGCTTCTCAAAGCCATGAGCGACGTCATCGCAAAAGAAACCGGAAAACCGGCCGCATACATCATGGCAACAATTGAGCAGACCCCGATTATGTTGGCCGAAGAAAGCGGCAACGCGGCGCTGTTCGATATTCGCGGAATCGGCGGGCTGACCCAGCCGGTCAATGAAGCCATTACCAAAGGATTGTGCACCCTGTGCGAAAAAGAACTCGGTATTCCCGCCAGCCGCGTATACGCAACATTTACAGATGTGGCTCGCCCCAACTGGGGGTGGAACAATGCAACGTTTTAAAAGAACGCATTTATGATGAAATCGTCAAACCGGCAACATCCATCATTGCAGCGAGTTCGCGCAACGCTCGTCGTTTTATTCGTTTTCCTGAGTGCTTGCAAAGACAATTCAAACAACGCATCTGACGGAAGCAATGCAGAAATCGAAATCCCCGACGTTCCTCGCCCGGGTGTTGCTGACGAATGCGGCAGTGTTCGCATGACGCAGTATACATCGAGTGACAGTCGCTGGTGCGGCTTCGACCGAACCTCTCCGATTCTACCCGACTTTGTGCAGGCGGGAATGACAGTAGCCGTTGCGGAGCCGTATAATGGAAGTTCGTACGGCGGCGCCCCCGGAGAAGCCTGCGGAGAATGCTGGGAGGTCAGCACCACGTTCGCCACCCAAACTGTCATGGTGCACGATCTGTGTCCGATTGAGGGAAATCCCGTCTGTGCGGGAGGCCATTTTCATTTTGACGTGGCCGCTGAAGTCGCGTCGGTTATCGACGGCGGCGGCTGGCTGGGCGAAGCGGCGGTTCGGCGTGTTCCGTGCCCGGTGACCGGAAATATTCACGTACACATTTCGTCCAGAAATCAGTGGGGATACATGCAGATTGCGTTCTTCAATCACCGCGTTCCCATCCGCACGGTCGAATATCGCGCGCCCGCCGGTGATGCGTGGATGCCCATGTATCGCTGTTTGGCACGGTGGTGTCAGGAAGAAGACATGGAAACATTTTCAAACAACGGACCGGGCGGCATTTTCCGACTCACCGCCGCCAACGGAGACGTGGTGGAAAGCACCGAAGTGTTATCGTACGATGTGTCGGAAGGCAGTGACTTCGACCTGGGAGTTCAGTTCGCCGAAATTTCCGAGCCCGAGGGAGTGTGTCAATTCACACCTCCGGGAGACGTGTATACCGATGAGTGGGGCGGAATCGACGGCGTCCGCTGGATGTGGAACGAATGGGGAAACACCACCCTGTCCGAAATCACTGACAATTGTGCGGGAGGCAGCGCATCTTGTATACATCTGAACAATTTCGCGGACAGCGGGGTGCACCTCACATATCGCCATGTTTTTCCCTCGGACACGTTTTCAACCATTTCGGTGCAACTTCGAGCGGACACGCCGGGCACGGTTGAAATCGCCCCCAGAACCGAAGAAGCCAGATGCGCGAATCCGGTATCTTTCGATGTGACTGATGTCTGGTCCACCGTTGAGTTGAATATCGCCGAAAGCTGCCCGGTTGAGGACTGGCTGCACGGACTGACCATCAGCCGTTCCACCGGGCTTTCCACATTAACCCTCGACAACATTATTTTCGAGTGAGGAGTCTATCTCTGAAAAACGGCGCTTCGCGCGAACCGAATTTTCGTAGCATAAAAAATAAAGATGTCCGAAATATGCACGCGAATGTACTTTGGCTATGAAAATAATATGACGCCGGACGCAGTGACTTTGCAGAAGGGACTATTTATGAATATATGCCGAATCCTGTTACTTGTTGTTTTACTTGGGGGTATCCCGCATATCACATGGGCCAGGGAGCGTTCAACAAATCCGAACCCCAGCCCTGCACTGACCGGCCCGAAACAACCACATGTCAGCTATCACAGCAATACACTTGTCGGAAAAGATGAAGCGTTCATCCGTAGAAACAATCGCATGCAGAAGGCGGGACACATCTTGCTGATTGTCGGCTCTCATCTGTGTCTGGCGGGAGTCATCGTCATGGAATCAATGGGCACCTACGCGTACGGCCCTCTCGGTACAATTGCATTGGTCGGTGCCGGAACCGGTATCGCCAGCCTTCTTACCGGATTCGTGCTGCTCGGGTTTTCACGGCCCTATCACGGACCGCCCCTTCCCCACGCCGGCGCGCCCGATTTTACCCGCGCCAAAACCGCACGCCTCTCGTTCGTAAAAACGTTCTAAAGTAATAATTCCTTTATCTAAGCAGGATACCGATTTCATGCACACGCTTTTCAACATACTCCCACGTCCATTCATTCAAATACAGAGGATCAGGTTCAAGCGCAGCGTCTTCGAAATACTGCAGACTGCGAATCGCCAGGAACTTCGCGGACGCACCATATTTTTCACAAAATAGCGACAAAGACTGCTGAAGTGACAATCCGCTTTCATGGAGTAGCAACAGATCTGAAAAATCTTTCTTTGAACCCCGGTTGGTGACAGCGTTTATCTTCATTGCAGCCAAATCATCGAGAGCGATAAGCCGAATTGAATCGATTGAATCCGTGCTCGCGAGCATCGGATACGGGTGATATAAAATGTCAATTTTAACATTTTTAATCTCGAGGCATAAACTGCCGTCTGTCCGATTTATCAGATGCGTGTCTTTGTAAGCTCTTCTGATTTCGTTGTGTACATCATCCACCTGAAATGCTTCCGTCGAAAAAAAATCAAGATCAATGGATTGTCTGTGTCCGAACCGCAATGAAAGGGACGTTCCACCGCCCAAGGCGAAGGACTGCATATTTTCTAAGGTCATGAGTTCTCTGAGAATCAAAAATAACTGAGGAGAAACCGCATTAATTTTCATGTTCACGACATTCAATCCAATTGCGGAGGAAATTCCGCTCGCGTGGGGCGAGTTTTAACAGCGGTGCCAACTCCCGTAACTCCGACACATCAACGCCTTCAGCAATGTGAAGCCAATCATCCCAGGTACCCCGCTCCAGTACGCGTTGCATCAACCATCTCCGATGTTTCGTCCAGGAAACAGATGATTGAGCCACATCCCAGAATAAAAGCGGAGACAATTTAGTTGCGTCAATCGTCATGTTTAGAGAGTATTCACTTTTCAAAACCGAGTCAAATACACAATCCCCTTGATCATGGTTTTCGACGCGCAACGATATACACCCCACGCGCACCGACATACAGGGCGAGCAGCAGCAGCACGATGGCCGCAACCGCCAGTGTGGTATGACCGGTGCCCTCCTGAGTGACGAAACCGTTGAACTGCCAAATCAACGCACCGCAGGTGGTTACCAGCATGAACAGCGCCGGAATCAGCGTGTACCCAATCGGCTTTTTGATTTTCATCAGGTACACCGAGACCACAATCATCGCGAGTGACGCCACCAACTGATTGGACGCCCCGAACATCCGCCACAGGGTAGATACATTCCCTGTCAGCGCCAGTCCCAGTGCCGCGCCGCTCACCACCAGGGTGGCCACAAACCGATTCTGCAGCACCGGCAAGCGGGGACCGGCCAGCTCCGCAGTGATGAATCGGGACAGTCGCACCGATGTATCGAGGGTGGTCAGCACAAACGCGTTGATCATCACCACCCCGAATATCACCCCGTACGGGCCGAGAAAAACTTCAGTGAATGCACCGAAGCCGCGGGCAAAAGCGCCGATCGGATTCGACGCGATTTGCGCGGTCATCTCACCGGGCGCGCCGGTCTGCGTCCACACAATACCCGCAGATACGGCCAGCAGCGCAAGTACCGCCAGGGCGCCCTCGGTAAGCATGGCGCCGAACACCACAGGAAGGCCGTGGCTTTCTTTATCGAGCTGCTTCGAAGTGGTTCCCGACGACACCAGGGAATGGAACCCCGACACCGCACCGCAGGCGACCATAATAAACAACATCGGCCACAAGGGCCCCTTTTCGGTTATTCCCGAAATGAACAAAGGTGATGTGATCGGCTTGTGCATCCACAGCATTCCCACGATACCGGCCGCCATTCCGAAGGCCAGAATCCAGTACCCAATATAGTCACGGGGCTGCAGCAACAGCCATACCGGTAACACCGCCGCCACAGCGCCGTACAGCATGAGGATGAGAATCCACACCTGAGATGCGGTCGCTTCGCTCAACTGAAGCAACACAATAGGGTGCACCGAAGAAAAAGCCGCGGTTTCTGCCGCACTGGGTGCATGAAGGAACAACGGAAACTGCATTCCGAGCGCAAATAATCCCAACAGCGCCGACAACGCAATTCCCGTGGCGGCTGCAAGGGCCATTTTCATGCGATTGGTGAGCCAGCCGAACCCCATGGCAAGCGGAATCATTCCGAAAGCCGGAATCACCACCCGGGCGTCACTCATCAGGGTTTTCTTGGCGGCAATCAGAAATACCGCAATAACAAAGATCAACGTGATCCACACAAACACCATAAAAAGCGTTCGGGCGGGCTTACCCATCAGCCCACCGGTGATTGAAGGAACGGTTTCGCCATCGTGACGCAGCGACAGCATCAATGTGGTGTAATCGTGAACCGCCCCCACAAACACCACACCCAGCAAAATCCACGCAAAGGATACCCCCCAACCGAAGTACGCTACCGCCATGACCGGACCGATAATCGGACCGGCGCCCGCAATGGACGCGAAATGGTGCCCGAACAACACCAGCGGTTTGGCCGGTAAAAAATCGACGCCGTCATTGAGTCGATGTGCAGGGGTTTTCTTTGCATCATCGGCCGGAATCAGCCGCTTTTCGATGAATCGACCATACAGAAAATACGCCGCCACCAACCAGACAATGGCGAAACTTCCGACAAACGCGCTGTTGAACTCAAACATGTTTACGGAAAACGGCCCTGAATACCGAACCCGAAATTGATATCAAATCGAAATTCGGAAACAAATGAAATGTTGGGGGCGATTTGCCCGTACACCCCGAACCAACGTACCACATCGACCTGAAGTGAAATGGGAATATGAATCACAAAATCACCATTTTCTTCGGAGCCTTCGGTTCGTTTTGAAAAGTCCCCTAGTAAAATAACCCCGAACCCCATCTTCACCAACGTGTCGGCGGGCTTGTAGAACTTGAATCCGCCCCCCATTCTCCGTAGTTGCGGATTCCCTAGACTGGCGGTCTCCACGCCCTGGCGATACATGAACAGCAACTCCAGCCCGGGCCGCACCCCGAATCCCCCCAGAAAATCCATATACCAGGTGGACCGACCGGTGCACACGGGCTCCGCCTCATTGTTCTCATCGTAGCCACAGGCTTTTTCCGGATCATTCTTTTCGTACGGCGCCACCATGTACCACCCGGTGCCGGTTCCCACATTTACCACCCCCTGAAACTTGTGATCCCGCTGAAACTTGTCCCGCCCGGAAGACTCCTGCGCAAAGACGGTTAAAGAAACCATCCACACGCCCAGCACCACAAAAAAGAAAGAAATGATTTGTTTGTTCATCATTACCAGTTCTCCTGAAATAAATTCTATATGCGTAATAAAGTAAGCACTTTCTCACGCATTCATACATTGAATCACAAAATTTGGGAATGCCTTTATCTGCGTTGCAATTTTATAGCGCGAATCGCCCGAGTATCGGACAGTGGTCGGAGGGCCAGGTGCCGTTGAAGCGCTGATGGAGTGCTCGGCTGGGTTCTACAATCTTTATGTGTTGCACGAAAATGTGGTCAATTCTGCGCGTGGGCCGGCATTCTTCACAGAATCCGGTCCAGGTTCCATCCGGACTATCTGTGACGAAATGGGTTGATACAAACGCCGCGTCCGGATCACCGAACCCACTCTGAAGTTGCGAAATCTCGGGACTGCCCAGTTCGCTGTTGAAATCGCCGCCGATTAATTTGGGGGTCTTTCCAAAACGTCGATGCAGCACATCGCTCACACATTTGAGCTGAGCTACGCGAAGGTCATTGTCGATGGGAGCAGCCTGTTTCCAATCGAATTGCCACAAAAGATGCACATTGGCCACCACCAGCTCCTGTTGTGTTGTCCGATGACGCAACAAGGCGAATGAGGCGTTCTTTCGATTTGACATCGGTTCGGAACGGTTCACTTCGGATGAACATATTGTTGCCGGATCCGGCGGCAGATAAAAGGAATTGAGCATCGAATGCGGATTGCCGGCTGTCTGCAGGACGCCTTCGCCGTATACATCATACGCTTCTGCGCCTGCCATTTTTTTGGGAAACACCACTTCGAACACGCGAGTATTGACCAGAATATCCTTGGGTTCATCGCCAGCCCCTGCAACCACTGCGTACCGGATGTTCGAATGTTCTTTCGCCAATCGCTCCCGCAGCCACTCCGCGGTATGCTCGGCGTCACTCGAAACCACTTCCTGCAGCAGCAGAATATCCGGTCGGTACGCCGAAATCTGTTTCACCACCAAATCTCTGCGCACATCCCACCCCCTGCCCGCTTCATCGTCTTTCCGATTGGGATGCAACACGTTGAATGACATCACGCTAAACGAATCTTTTGTATTCCCCGTCTCTTTCGGGGTGTTCACCGAAGTTGTCACATCAGACGTCACCGGTTCCGTACCGGAACACGAAAAACTCCAGGCCGTATGGAATGCGAAGAGACAAAAACCAACGATTCGTATTGTACCGGCATGGACGGCATTCTTGTTTCCGCCCACCGAAACAATTGTGAAAAACTGAAAATGCATTTATAAACCCTTCTGTAAACGAGAAGCCAAATGTCAGATATATGGAAAGCCAATCATAGCCGAAATCATCGCGGCGTATCCAGAAGATCTTTTCTCGCCGCACTGGGCGCGGCGGGGGTGCTGTGCAAAAGCGACCTGCTCCATGCGCTCGGTTCCGCCTCCCAAATCGATTTGGTTCAGCTCATCTATTCGGGAGGCAACTGGCAACCCCGCCCCACCGCGTTGCGAAGACTGGCTTTTGAACTGCAGAAACGCACAGCCATTGATTCGATATTAGAACCCTCATCCTCCCGTCCGATACTGTCCAAACTGGCAACCAGCCCGCTTCTGTACATGGCAGGCGATCGCGGCTTTGCCCCGTTTGCGGAAAGCGCCGTTGAATTGTTGCGTCGCTACCTGAAGTTCGGTGGAACATTGATAATCGACCCCGCCTACACTCCGGACGGCGACAGCAAGGGGTTTGAAAAAAGCGTGAATCAGCTTCTGAAATCTGTTCTGCCCGATCAAACACCTGAAAAGTTGCTTCCAGGACATGTGATATTCCGCGCCTTTTATGATTTGAACAGCGCGGTCGGAAAACGAAAAGGCTCCCAGGGGCTCACCGGATACGCCATCGGAAATCGCATCGCCGTCATTCGGGGCGATCACGACATGGGCGGCGCCTGGGCCAAGGACAATCTGGGAAACTGGGAATTCGAAGTCTCCGGCGGTGCGCGACAACGGGAGAACGCGTTGCGTCTGGGAATCAACCTGGTCATGTACGCCCTTTGCGGAGATTATAAGGACGAAATGCCGCACAAACGGTTTGCCGTCGACCAGGAAAAAAGGCGGTAGCATGGAAAACTGGCAAATCAGTACCATTCTTCAGCCGACCAATCCGCTGATTCTGCTCCTTCTCGCGGGCACTTTGGGCATGGTCATATGGACGTATCTTTCAATCGATCCGGCCACCCCTCACGTGCGAAGAATATCGCTGGTCACGCTGCGACTCATCAGCATGCTGTTCGGCGTGTACCTGGTGATGCAGCCGAGCCTGATTGTCACTCACACGGAGCCTCAGCCGGCACCGTTGGCGATTGTATTCGATGCCTCAGGATCCATGGCGTTTCCCGAAGACTCACCGCGGCTCACGGAGGCCGTCAACCGTGCGCAATCCGCTCTCAACGAACAACCATCTTCTGCCGGTATCACCCCCTACTACTTCTCGATTGCCGAATCGGCTCAGGCCCACGCAAAACTAAGTGACATAACCATTCATTCGCACGAAACCGGCGGCACATATCTGGAAGAAGCACTGAAAACCATCAACCGCATGCAACCGGAAACCCCGTTCGCCGGCGTGGTGCTGCTGAGCGACGGTGCAGATACCGGCAGACATCTGGAAGCCGCGGCCAAAGAACTTCACCTCCCCGTCAATACGGTTTTCATCGGTGAGGACAGTCGCCGAAAGGATGTTCTCATCAAAGACATTCTGGTCGATGAATTCGCATTCTCCCGTAAACCCAACCCGCTGGACGTGGTTCTCGAAAATCACGGGCTGGCAGTGACCCGCGTGGACGTCAGTCTTTTCAAGGACGGCAAGCTGCTGCAGCAGAAACCCGCAGACCTGATTGACGGGCACGGTAGGCTGACGTTCAATGTGGTTCCCAGACAACCGGGCACCCACATTTATACGGCAAGCATCCCGGCGCTTCCCGGAGATCAGTACATTTATAACAACACGCGTCACGCGGCCCTCAATGTGGTGCGCGACAAATATCGAGTACTGCACCTGAGCGGCGCGCCCACCTGGGACCAACGATTTCTGCGTGATGTGCTCAAAGATTGGCCTCAAATTGATCTGGTGTCATTTTACCTGTTGCGCAACACATATCAATCTACCACCCAAAGCACCGCGGGGCTGTCACTGATTCCGTTTCCGACAGAACAGCTGTTTATGGATCACTTACGGGAATTCGATGTTATCATTTTTCAAGACTTCGACCCGGCCGCAGTCGGTGTGGATCAGTATCTGAGTCAAATCGCGAACTATGTCACCGACGGCGGCGCGCTGATTCTCATGGGCGGTCCGGTCGGACTCACCGCTCCGACGGTCGCCAACTCTCCATTGGCGGACCTGTTGCCCGTCACCTTCTTAAAGGCCAATCTTCCAAGCAATAAATTGATTTCTGATATTCCGTTCACTCCGACGCTCACTGACGCCGGCAAGCGCCATCCATTATTCTACCAGGAATCCCACGATGCGTCTGCCGAAGAACTGCTCCGCTCCCTGCCCCGGCTGGCGGGCATCGCGAAAGTGAAACAAGTTCGCGACAACGGTCTGCCGCTGCTCATTCACAACGGACTGCAAATTGAAGACGGCGCCGCACCGCTCCTGTCAGTATCGGAAGCCAAAAATGGTCGAGTAATGGTGATTGCCACCGACAGCATGTGGCATTGGGGGTTTCCTGCCGCGCTCTCGGGAGCGCCGTCCGCTTACTATAATCAGTTCTGGAAACAGACGATTCGCTGGCTGACCCAGTCACCTGAGATGTCACGGATATCCCTTGACATCTCCAATCTCCCGTCGTCGGGCGGTGCCGTTCAATTTCGAACCACCGTAAAAAGCCTCGACTATCTTCCGGCAGCAGGAGAATCGCTGCAAATCAAAATCACCTGGACCGATAACGCCGAGCAAACTCAGAGAAAAATTTTTCTGGGGTCAACCAACAACATCGGCGAATACCTGATGAAATGGGTTCCCATCGGAACCGGTCCTCACCGCATAACCGTTTCAAATAAAAAACAGCAGCTCAAAATTGAAAAAAGTTTTCTGGTGGCGGACCGAAACGCCGAGATGAATCATCTGACTGCCAACGGACAGCGGCTGAAAAAAATCAGCCAAATTTCAGATGGTCAATTCTTCGAAAATGAGTTCCGTCTGCAGAAACTGAAATTGAATGCCGGCCCCCGCCAAAAAATCTTATCCCGAAAAGATTATGCATTGTGGTCGCACCCGCTTACCCTTGCGGTTTTATTGGGTTTACTTATGCTTGATTGGTGGCTGAGAAAACGACAGGGAATCCTTTAACCTATCCTGAGTACGATACCATTCCATTGCTGAGAACTATTCACCACAAATCGCGATAAATAACTAGGCTATTTGAAAAATGAGTGGTAAAGAATGGCCCGAAATTGACTGCGTTCCTTGACCATTAAATGTTATTAATTCATAAGAAGTCGCCTCGTAGCGGAAAAAATAATCACAGTGGAGACATCAAAAATGAGCATCAAAGACATTGACCTTGCTGCAATCAATACCATCCGATTTTTAAGCGCTGACGCCATCGAAAAGGCCAATTCGGGCCACCCGGGCCTTCCCATGGGCGCCGCGCCGATGGGATATGTGTTGTGGAACAAAATCCTGAATCACAATCCAGGTAATCCCGACTGGCAGAACCGCGATCGGTTTGTACTTTCGGCGGGCCACGGCAGTATGCTGCTCTATTCTCTGTTGCATTTGACCGGATATGAAACACCATCCCTCGAAGACATCAAGCAATTTCGGCAATGGGGTTCTAAAACCCCCGGCCACCCGGAAAACACAGTTATACCCGGAGTAGAAGTCACCACAGGCCCACTGGGACAAGGATTTGCCAACGCGGTCGGACTCGCCTGCGCCGAACGCCACATGGCGGCACTGTTCAATAAACCCGATTTTTCCATTGTCGACCACTACACCTATTGTCTGGTCGGAGATGGCTGCCTGATGGAGGGTATCTCGAACGAAGCCGCGTCCCTTGCGGGGCATCTGGGTCTCGGGCGTCTCATCGTATTGTACGATGACAACAAAATCAGCATCGACGGCGCCACCGACCTTTCATTCACCGAAAACGTCACCGGTCGGTTTGAAGCGCTGGGCTGGCAGGTGCTTGAAGTAAACGCGGGCGACACGGATTTGGCTGCCATCGAAGCGGCGTTGAACACCGCAAAAGCCACTACTGATAAACCGACCCTGATTCGGGTGCATACCACAATAGGATACGGTGCCCCAAAAAAGCAGGGGACTTCGGGCTGCCACGGTTCCCCCCTCGGCGCCGATGAATTGGCCGCGACACGCAAAGCGCTGAACTGGACGTTCGGTCCGTTCGAAGTTCCGTCGGAAGTGCGTGTTCACATGGAGCAGGCGAAAGCGGACGGCGCGCAGAAAGAAAATGACTGGAACGCCCTACTGGATGCATACAGTGCAAAATATCCGGAGGATGCGGCGTTGTACAAACGGCACATTTCAGACGAGATGCCTCCCGGCTGGGCAGATACCCTGCCTACCTATACCCCTGACGACAAACCTGCAGCGACCCGTGGACAATCCGGACTGGTGCTGAATGAACTGGCCAGACATTTCAAAGGGCTGTTCGGCGGCTCTGCGGATTTGGCGCCCTCGAACCAGACCCTGATAAAATCGAGAGGCGATTTTCAAAAAAATTCCTACGAAAACCAAAATTTCCGTTTCGGTGTTCGAGAGCACGCCATGGGCGCCATTTGCAACGGTATCGCCCTGCATCGCTCCGGGCTGATTCCCTATTGCGCGACGTTCCTGGTGTTCGCAGATTATATGCGCAATGCCGTTCGCATGTCGGCACTCTCTGAAGCCGGTGTACTCTATATTTTCACCCACGATTCCGTTGCGGTCGGTGAGGATGGACCGACCCATCAACCGGTTGAGCATGTGGCGTCGCTTCGTCTCATTCCCAATCTTTCGGTGATTCGGCCGGCCGACGGCAATGAAGTATCCGGCGCGTACAAAATCGCCGTTGCAACCCGCAACCGCCCCACCGCGCTCATTCTGACCCGTCAGAATCTTCCCCAACTGGCCGGCACCAGTGTTGATGCGGTTGCCAAAGGCGGATACGTGCTGCGCGCAGCAGAAGGTGCCGCCGACATGATCTTAATCGGCACCGGTTCGGAAGTGCATCTCTGCGTGGCTGCAGCTGAAAAACTCGCAGAAGAAGGCATCCAAGCGCAGGTGGTATCGCTGCCCTCATGGGATTTGTTTGAAGCTCAATCTTCCGAATACAAGGAGTCCGTTCTGCCCAAAGCCGTTGCCAAACGATTGGCTGTTGAGGCCGGCAGCCACTTCGGTTGGGGCCGGTACGTGGGAGCGGAAGGCGACGTCATTTCGAACGACGAGTTCGGTCACTCGGGCCCGGGCGATATCTGCATGCAAAACCGCGGCTACACAGTTGAAAACATAATTTCCCGAGCCAAATCACTACTCAACAAATAACCCCATGTGAACGATTGAGTCTCAAATCCGGTCTGACTAGACCCGAATTTTACATCAAAAAACGTTGTTTATTATAAAATTTAAAGTACTAGTTTTAAAACTATTGATATTTTATAAAGTATTATTACATTATTTTTATGATTTATCGATATATACAGCTGCCGGAGCTGGTGCAGAAAAAAACAACCATGTTGTTTGGTCCGCGTTCCACGGGGAAGAGTTTCTGGATAAAACAACAATTGTCCGATTGTGTGTACATTGACTTGTTGAAAGCGGTTGACCGACGCCGGTTTATCGCCAATCCCTCAACACTTGAAGAAGTCGTACGCGGCGCGCCGGGAAGACTGGTGGTTATCGATGAAATCCAGCTGATTCCGGAACTGCTGGATGAAGTGCACCGCCTGATTGAAAATACACAGACAACTTTTTTGCTCACGGGCAGCAGTGCGCGCAAACTGAAACGATCAGGCGCCAATATGCTGGGGGGGCGAGCACGGCAGGCCCGGTTACATCCGCTGTGCTGGTGGGAGTTGAAACAAGCAAATCGATTCGATTTGCACCGCTACCTGCAATGGGGCGGCATTCCGCGCATTTATCTCAGCGACGAACCGCTTGAAGAAATGAGCGATTATGTTGACGCCTACCTGGAACACGAAATTAAAGCGGAGGCTGTTTCTCGCAATATTTCAGGTTTTGAACGTTTTTTTCAGCGGGTTGCGCTGCTCAGCGGCGAAGAGGTGAACTACAGTAAGATTGCATCCGATGCGCAGTTGTCCGGGCCGACCGTGCGGCAGTACATTGAAGTGCTCGAAGATACCTTACTGTGTTTTTTTCTAACACCTTGGCAAGGTAGTAAACGCAAAGCGGTACAGCGCGCCAAGTTTTACCTGTTCGACATAGGTGTGACTCATTTTTTGGCGCAAATCGCGTCGTTGCCGACACAGTCCAATCTGTTCGGGCGGGCGTTCGAATCGTTTATTGTGCAGGAAATCGTTGCGTTGTGCAGTTACAAACGCAAACGCGCCAATCTGCATTTCTGGCGCACACAAACCCGCGAAGAGGTCGATTTAATCATCGGCGAAGACTTTGCCATCGAAATAAAATCGACCGAAACCACCACTCGCAAGGACTGCAGAAACCTGGTGAAGCTGCTGGAGGAAGGATTCAGCGGCAGACGCATTGTTGTGTCTCGCGATACGCTGGAGCGCACCATCGACGGTATCGAAATGATGCACTACGAGGTATTCCTCGAAATGATGTGGACCCAGTATTAGCTTCCTGCTTCATCCGTGTGCTGAACATCGCGCATCCGCTGATCTGAAACAGGGCAAACGCCGTCCCTGCTGCCGGCCGGGCTGCGCCCATCGGGAGAAAACGGGCCGAATCCAGTAATCAAATCATGGGGATTGCGTATCGACTTGGACTTCCCCCTGAGGCGTCACGGGGGGCAACTGTTCATCTTTGTAGGTTGCAATACAGCTGGTGACCAACGGGAATTTTCGGTTGAACCGGAACGGGGCTTTTTCAAACAGAATCGTCTGTCCGTTTGCCGCGGCAATGCTTCGCTCTTCAACCTGATTTTTTGTGAGCGGCACTATTTTTTGCCCCCACACATCAAATCGAACAATTTCTGAGTTGTCTGATTGGCCGTTATTCAAGGTGCCTTCATACACGACGCCGATGACTGAGCCGTCGCCGGCCAACACCGCCGAGTCAAAACATTTTGGGGTTTGTATCCACACCGTTTCTTTTGAATTGACGTTGAATATACCAAGTTCACATTTGTCTGTATTTGACAAAAAATAGACACTGCTGTCTTTAGCACCGACGAACGAAGAAACCGGATGTTCATTGCCGGCAATAAGGTGAACCGTTTCTTTGGTGTTTGCATCTATCAGTGCAAGATGCTTCCGGTTGGGGGGCGCCGCCGGTTCAACCGAATTATCATCGGAAGATGCGTTCTCCGGGGTTGTCAGGTCGGTTGACGGTTCAGTCTGTGCCGTTGCGGACGTATCGGTGTCAACGCTGTTTTCACCTTCGCTTTCTTCTGCACCCCACACAACTGTCGCCAGGTACAATTGGGGATGGTTGTTTTCAGTAACGGCAATCCAGGTGCTACTGTAAACATTGTCAGCGACTTTCGAAATGTCGTCTCCGTTCATATTCATTGTGTATGCGTTCGTTTCGCCGTCATAGGTTTCTCTGCCGAAAAAAGCGACATGCTGATTGTCCGGTGAGGACATGGGAAAAGAGATACGATTAGGAACCTGGACAGAATACACAACCCTCCGTTTTTTTGTTTTTATCGTCAATTCGATAATCGCAAATAGATTTGCGACTTTGTCTACAAAATAGGCTTTCTCGCCGGTTGTATTTAAAGAGGCAAAGCCATAATAATTGAGCGTGGAATCAATCACTTCGATTTGCCCGGTTTTCACATTCAACAGCTGCAATTGTTCCGGAGGCGATGCCCGGCCGGCACTGGTTTGACCGATACCGAAATACGGATTGTACTGTTCACTTTGAAGCAGCGCCCAATTGCCGTCTTCAGATAAACTAACCGCGTATTGTTCTGCGCAGGGGCCTCCGAAACAAGTTACTTTCAACGGGCCGCGATCGCCCTGCGTTTCGGAGTCTGCCCGCTCACAATTTTTATTGAATCCCAAAACGGCATTGCGCCTTGATGCCGCTTCCTTCCGTTTCTGATAGAGATTATTCACACCCTTTTTTTCGTCGGCACTCAACGATGAAAGTTCGGCCTTCATTAAGCTGCGCACGGATTTTGACTCGATCATTTGCGAAATCATCTCCGGCAGCAATACATCCAGCGAATCGAACGCGGCTTTTCGGGCTGCAGCTTGCTGGGAAATACTTTCATAGCCGAACGTAACCGATGTTTCTTTCACCGGGGTTTCTTCCCCCAGGCTCGCAACCTGGCTGGTCACCGTCACACTGCTGAATACTCTGTCTTTGATTGGGCTGGGTCTGGAAAAGTTGATTTGAACATCAATCAGAATCGCATGCTGCGCACCCAGCGATGACATTCTTTCAACCATCTGTTGCATGGTCGCATCTTTGGGAATGTCGAGCAGAACCGTTGATTTGAAGCTGTACCGGTCAATCACATCAATAGTCGCCTGCTCAATTTCTGAGATACCATTTTCATTGACGGTCTCTTCGGCCGGCCATCCTCTCAACCCCACCACTACATTCAGAGGACTGGTCTTGACGGTGGTCACTTCGTAATAAATCCACCCCGCAATGCTGAGAAGGGCAATAATGCCCAAAACAGCGGCAACTTTTGTTCCCGTTGACACCATACTCGGCGCGCCCGCATCAAACCGGACATCTTCATCCCAATGATCTTTGAAATTTTGATTCATCTTTCCATCCATCTGTTTGTACGACAGTATATCCGGACCCCGACAAAGAGTATATACCCTGTATGTCAATCGATGCTATACTCGCTGCGAACCCATTACGCTAAAGGAGATGCAGATGAAAATCGGCATTGTGTACGATGATTGTTTCAAAAAGCATACCGCCCGGTATGATCATCCGGAGTGTCCGGAAAGACTCGACAGTGTGATAGAGGGATTGAAGCGGGCCGGGGTGTGGAGCCGGGCAACGCATCTCTCCCCAGTGGAAGCCGACCGAACCTTGCTGACGACAGTCCACGACGAGGCATACATTGATTTACTTCTCGAAAAGATAGACGGCCGCAGCGGCAATCTCGATGCGGATACTTTTTTCTCTCAGGGGAGCAAAGAGGCCGCGCTCAAAGCCGCAGGAGGAGCAGCCGATTTAGCACTCAAGGTTCACGCCCGCGAGCTGGACTGGGGCTTCGCAGCGGTTCGCCCCCCTGGACATCACGCGGAAAGCAATCGCGCTTGCGGATTTTGCATGATAAACAACATTGCGGTAGCCGCCGGAACGCTGCTGAAAACGCAATCCGCCGAGCGAGTGGCCATTGTGGACTGGGACGTGCACCACGGCAACGGCACCCAGGAGCAGTTCTACGACAACCCGAATGTGCTGTACATTTCGCTCCACCAGTGGCCCCATTTTCCAGGCTCGGGATTGAGCAACGAAATCGGCAAAGGAGAAGGAAAAGGAAGAACCATCAATTTTCCATTTCCGGCGGGGCTGAGAGACGGCGACTACCTGTTTGCGTTTCGAAATGTGATACTGCCGGCACTGGCCGAATTTAAGCCGGAGCACATTCTGGTGAGCGCCGGATATGACGCCCATGAACGCGACTTCCTCGCGGGAATGAATCTATCCACCAATGCATTCGCTGTAATGACACAGCTGCTTCAGGCCGCAGCCGCCGAACACTGCGGGGGACGCATTTCGTTCTACCTGGAAGGTGGGTATCACCTCGACGCACTCGCCGATTCCGTAGCCGCCACCTGCAATGGAATGGCGCCGACATCACCAATATTGGAACCCGACGATCCTTCGCCGCAGGGCATCCAGATTGTCAATCAAACCGTTTCGCAACTCGCCCCGTATTGGAAAACAGATTTCAGTGCGCTGCAATAGCCGATGCAACAGACTGTCCTGCAGTGACATGGAGCTATGATGAATCGTTTCATATATCACTTTTTATCTTTGTTCTTTTACACCGCAACATTCTTCGGGGCATCGTGCGGTGCTTCTGCCGTTTCGGATGACACCGGACATGAACGGGGCACCGTAATACTTACTGAACCGTTGCCTCTCTACGCAGATACAGACACGACCGGAAATACCACTCAAACTGAATCGACGGATGCACGACCTTCTGACGCAAACAATTACACTGTGCCGCCGGCCCCGTCTGAACCGCGACTGAACGCATTTATCAACGCGTGGTCCACACGGCCTGAACTGCGAACCTATTCCTCCGGTTGCGAACGCGCGAGCGCCATCGCCAATTCGAGCGCTGACCAACAGGCTTTCCAGCTGGTTTCGTCAGGATGGACCGCCGACGCCATCGGACGGCGACTGTTGAAAATAGCAGATGGATACCAGGGCGACGTCTCAGGAGAATCTCTCTTCAACACAACGGTTCAGCGCATGACGCAAGGGTTGCCGTGGGTATTCTCAAAAACAGACCACTCAAAAGAATACGCGTGCCCCGAATCGAGTATCCCGGCCAATACAGTACACGCCACTACAGTTTTCGCAGAAGGCACCCCAACAAGAAAAAAGCCATCCTCCTGCTACGACACACCGACGGGCGCGTGGACCCTGCTGCGCCAGCCGCTTTCGTGCAATGATCTGGAAGTCGCCGTATCCGGCAATTCGTCAGACCGCCAGGGGTCATTTTTGTCGCTCCGATTCAGCATGACATCGCGAGCGGTTGTGGCGTTTGTTCCCATCAAGGGGACGGTGGCAACGCTATACGTCAAACAAACGGACAATTTTTCTGAAAACAATTTCTCCCCCGTCGTTACCTTTGACTTCAACGGAGACGGCATCATGGAAAGCATATGGAAGGCATCGTTTTACAATGAAGGATTAACCGACCTTTGGTTTGATGTGTTCACCGTGAAAAATAATTTGGTGGTTCCCTACCCGCTCCCCTTCGACCGGACGCTGTTGTTCGGCACTGAAGATCTCAACAACGATAAACGCCCCGACCTTCTGCTGAACCGTGTGGCGTATTCCACTGAGTGTTGGACATCTTTTGCCATTGAACACCATGGCACTTTTCTCGCGGCTGAGAGTCTTCCCAACGGCACCTTTTCACTCACCACAACAACGGCCGAAAAATATCTGAAAAATCAATGCCCGGCACCGCCGAAACAGTTTCGGACCGTATCAGATGTGACCTGCGGAATCCTTTGGGGAATGAAAAAAGAAACGATTCGACAACACATCGATGCCCAAAACGCACCCTGGGTCTGTGAGTACGATGGAACTGAGTTCCCCGTAACAGGCCCCAAGAAAGCCAATCAACAGTACGACGCGTTGATACAGGCTGTTCAGTTTACATACCCGGTGCAGTTCAACAGCAACGGTCGACTGGAAGAGAAATAATTCATGACATCTATGTCCGTGTGATATCTGTTTCTTGCATTGCTTGTTTTTTTCCTTTGCCAGTGCAAATTAACCCCAACCGCGTCCCATGGACTGCGCGAAAAGTGTTTATCGGCGATATTCGGGAGTGGAGCGTTGTGGAGCTCGGAGACGTAGACTTGTTTTTCAACACCGGTGACAGCGCTGTTCCGGGAGAAACGCTCGTGGCAACCATTTTCCCCGGGAATTGCCCCCGGCTGCCGTGGAAATGCATAATCGCGGGGGCAGTTGTCTCTTTCTCGCCTGATGGAAAATCCATTTTTTACGATTAATTTCAGATAGATTCGGGATAATTTGTCCAATTTCCATTCGTCCCCGTTCAAATCGATTTTGAGTGGTCGCAAATACTTGTATAAAGACTGAAAATGATTGTATAATCAGCTCCGTGCAGTTTTAACCCCTTTTTAGAGGAGTACCAATGATTCGATTCCTTATAGACCAATTCAGAAGCGCCCCCGGCCCACTGAAGAAGCCCCGAATTCTGGTTGCGGATTTAGCAGAAGAAGTGTTGGATTTGGCAAAACATTATCTGGGGAAAGACGACCCCGCGGCACCAACTGGTTATACCGACTCCGCTCCTCCCCCTTCGACCGAACCGGTCGAGGCACAATCTGCGCCGACACCCCCTACCTCGGAAGCGAATACCGCTGCGGTTTCGGAAGATGCACCCGAATCCACAGCCGGATTGGCGGCAGGTATTGATCCCAAACTGGCGAAAGCAATTTCAGTATCTGGAAACGCGCGAAAACAGGCGTTCAAAGTGTTGGCGATATTATGGGACGCCAATCAGAAAAACCTGGGTGCACTCTCCGCAAAAGCCATATCCAAACACGGTGAAGAGGTGCTGAATCTTCAGATTCGCCACGAAAACGTCCGGAAAGTCATCCGTATGCGATTGGAAAATTACGTAAATGTACATGCCCAGGGAGTCGGCAACGGTACTGTCTATAATTACGAAATGTCAGAAGCCGGGCTGAACTATTTCGCATCAACATATTTCAACTGAACAGTAAGGGTTTCCTGTGACGCAATCGAGTATAAAACTGAACCTGGTAAATATTGATTCTGTTCCTTCTTCGAGCGAAATCTCCAAAATTCTCGTGGTCGACGACGAAAAAGTGATTCGCGAAATTCTTGCAGACTTTCTAACCCTTGAGGGATTTGAGGTCGTTACCGCGCCTGATGGAAAAGCTGCCGTGCAGGTACTGAAAGACAATCATTTCAATATGGTGATTTCCGACCTGAAAATGCCGAACATGGGCGGACTGGAGCTGTTGGAATATATTCAGGAAAATCACGATAATCTTCTGACGGTTATCATGACCGGATTCGGTACCGTGGAAACCGCCATCGAAGCCATGAAAAAAGGCGCGTACGATTACATTCTGAAACCGTTCAAGGTTGAGGAAGTGGTGCATATCGTTCACCGGGGCATGGAGAAGCAGCGTCTTATTTCAGAGAATGTTCGACTGAAAGAAATCCTCTCGCTTCACCAGCTCTCCGAAGAACTACAATCTACACTTTCACTCGATGAAGTCATCGAGTCCATCTTATCGGCGTTGATAAAAAATCTCAAATGCGATGCGGTGGGCTTGTATCTCAGAACAAAATCCACCGGGCAATTCACTTTGCAACGGCAGTACATTGACCCGCAATCCAGCGCGGATGTGATGGCGGCAGCGCTCGATATTCCCCTGGTGGTCAACGAAGTGAAAAAAAATCGCTTCATTCTGGCCCAGAACGAAGAAGCGCATCGCTTCTTTCTGGTCGTGCCGTCCAATCTGTCGTCACTTGCGGTGACGCCGCTGGTCGCTCGCCAAGAGGAAATCGGTGTGCTGACGGCGTTCTCATGCACCAATGGGTTCCATTTCACCATCGGCCAAAGAAAAATGATGGATATTCTCGGATCCCGTTCCGCCGCTGCAATTGACAATGCGGAACTATACGGCGGCCTTAAACAATCTTTCAGGCAGACCATCCAGGCCCTGGCCCGCGCGCTGGAAGCGATGGATACATACACCGCCGGTCACTCCGATCGGGTGACCCTGTATTCTCGTATTGTTGCCAAACAGCTTCATGTTTCCGAAGATGACCTTGAGATTATCACCCAGGCCGCCATGTTGCACGACATCGGCAAACTGGGCTGTCATACCAATCTGAATAAACCAGGAAAACTCACCGATGAAGAATACGAAATCTTCAAACAGCATCCCGCATACGGCAAAGAAATTCTCGAGCCCATCGAGTTTCTCAACAATGTGATTCCCGGCGTGGAGTACCACCATGAGCGCTGGGACGGCAAGGGATACCCCACCGGATTGAAGGGAACGGAAATTCCACTGGTGGCACGTATTCTCTCCGTGGCCGATGCCTATGACGCCATGACTTCTGATCGCGCATACCGAAAAGCGCTCACCCATGCCAATGCGGTCGACGAGATCAAGAAGTTCTCCGGCTATCAGTTTGATCCGACCACCGCTGAAGCGTTTCTGGAGGGAATTGAGGCTTATCGTCAGGACTGTGTCCGCCGCAACATTCCCATTCCAAAGTAACCTTCCATGTCCGAGGGGCGTACCAACTCGAACACCCATCTGAAGTATTCGGTCAGCAACCGGGTGGTGATCGGCCTGGCGATGATTATCGCAATTTTCACCGGCCTGATGGTCTATAGTCTCGTGATTTATAAGCGTTCTGTTCACGAAATGAACCTCATTAACAAAATGTACGTGCCATTGGCTCTTGGAACCTCTGAAATACAATCCACACAGGTTATCTTCAATACGTTGATGGACAGGCTGCAGGAAGAACCCAACCACCCGATGACCCGTGACTGGCTGAATGCCGCGCGAAAATACAGACCGGAACGACTGACCCGTCTGATTGATCTGATTGATAATCTGCTGTCGGAGCAGGGGCAGTTCCTGCCACGTGATGAAGTCACCTTTCTACGCGAACTGCGTGCCCGGCTGCGAGACGTGCGGCGTCGCTATCGAATGAATGAAAATAAATTTGTCCGCCTGTTCACGGTACTCGATATGGGGAAAGCCTCTGACGCGATTTCAAGCACCGAGAATCTGAAACGCTCGGAGCGACTGTTGAACAAAGTACTCCAGGGAATCGGTACCGATGTGCGCACCCATATTACCGACGTATCGCTGGAAGCGGTGGAAAATGGTAATATGGCAACGGTGGTGCTGAGTATTTTGGGCAGCCTGGCGTTGATTCTGGGAATCACCATTGTCGTTTCCACCCGGCATCTGCTCGCGCCTCTGAAACAACTGCAGCAGGCGGTTTCCAAAGTTGCAGCGGGCGATTTCGGCACCCGGACCCATATACAGCGCAACGATGAAATCGGCGTACTGGCCGACAATTTCAACCATATGACCAACGCCCTCGAAGAACGCGACAAGCGACTCATTCGCTCAGAACGACTGGCTACGGCCGGACGCATCGCGGCCCAGGTGACGCACGAGATTCGCAACCCGCTTTCTTCATTAGATCTGAATGCCGACCTGCTGAAAGACGAAATCGGCCCCGACGGTTCAAAAGAAGAAGCGCTTCAACTGCTTGGCGCCATGCAGGATGAAATCGAACGCCTCACGCGAATCACCGAAGCATACTTACGATTTGCGCGACTTCCCGCACCCTCCATCGGCAGGCATCGACTACATAGCGTAATTGAAAACACCGTTGATTTCATGGCCACCGAACTGGCAGATTCAAGCATTGCCGTTCAGTTGCATCTGGACGCGGAATCAGACAATGCATTTTTTGACAAAGAGCAGATGGTGCAGGTCATGATGAACCTGATTCGTAACGGTATTCAGGCGATGCCGTCGGGGGGAACCCTTCACATTGCAACGCGACAGACAGACGAAGAACTAATTCTTCGCGTGGAAGATACCGGCAGCGGCATTCCTCATGACTCCATCGCCAATATTTTCGATCCGTTCTTCACGACAAAGAGCGAGGGAACCGGACTCGGACTGGCAATGGTGAGACAAATCTGTCTGGCACATGACGGAAATATTCAGTACATTGACGCCGAAACGCAAGGCGCTGTTTTTGAAATCACACTGCCAACCCAGAAAAGGATTAGAAATGAAAAGACTGCGAAATGATGTGGGCCGCCAGGTCATTATTACACCGAACTATTTAACACATCCCGAGGGGTCCGTACTCATCGAAACCGGTAATACCAAAGTGATCTGCACCGCATCAGTGGAAAACAAAGTAAATGATTGGTTGCGCGGAAAAGGCAAAGGCTGGGTCACTGCGGAATACGCTATGCTACCGCGAGCCAACGCCTCTCGAAACAAGCGAGAAGGACAATTCGGGCGCTGGCCGTCAAGTCGCTCCCAGGAAATACAACGACTCATCGCACGCGCACTTCGTGCCAGCGTCTGGCCGGCGCGACTGGGCGAAATCACCATCACCATCGATTGCGATGTAATACAGGCAGACGGCGGAACCCGCACCGCTTCGATTACCGGCGGCTGGGTGGCGCTCGCCCTGGCGCTTGAAAAACTGCAGAATGAAGGTCGAATCAAAAACAAGCCGTTGAAGCGGCAAATCGCAGCGGTCAGCGTGGGAATGAAAAACGGCGATTGCCTGCTCGATTTGAATTACGATGAAGACTCTTCGGCAGATGTCGATCTCAATATCGCAGCGGACGACAAGGGTGGGATTGTGGAAGTTCAAGGAACGGCAGAAGGACAACTCTATTCATTTGACGATCTGACCGCCATGACGCAATTGGGACTAAAAGGTATCACCGCGCTAACCGAAAATCAGCGGATAACGCTGACATCGGTCGGTATCTCCCTCGAGTCGCTGATGCAACGGCCGGAGGAACTATGAGCCGAAAACTGATCGTGGCCACCGGTAACCGGGGCAAAGTGAAGGAGATCAACGCGATAGTGGCGGAAATGGGATTTGACGTTCAGTCGTTGCTCGACCTCGAAGGCGCCCCGGAAATCATCGAAGACCGCGATACATTTGAAGGAAATGCAGCCAAAAAGGCACAGACTGTATTCGATGTCTTTGGGGTTCCTACCCTCGCAGATGACTCCGGACTCGTGGTGGACGCGCTGGATGGGGCGCCGGGGGTATATTCCGCTCGCTACGGCGGCCCCGGTCTCAGTGACATTGAACGCTACGAAAAGCTGCTGCACGAGTTGCGAGACGTCCCGGACGAACAACGCACCGCCCGTTTCGAATGCGCGCTTGCATTCGTAGAGACGGGTACTCCCCCCCGGATATTCCGTGGGACAATCGAGGGAAAAATCTCTTATTCGCCCAGTGGCGATAACGGATTCGGTTATGACCCCGTGTTTATCCCCATCGAACGTCAGTGCACTATGGCCGAGCTGAGCGACGAAAACAAAAAAAAAATCAGCCACCGAGGACGAGCATTGCGCGCGTTCGAAAAATGGCTGAAACAGACTGTCGACCAGTAGCCACCACCCGCACATATAGCACCTGCTTCACAACTCCTTTGTTGATTTCCGGATGGATGGCAATCCATGTATCGGCAGTGACATCAGCATGAATATATTTGCTCCAGAATATGTTGCATATCGATAAGATCGCGATATCTTAACATCGGATAACCAATTGTTTTTCCACTCTTTTTTTACCACATAGTCTTGCGATGCATCGGAGGAGTGGTACATTTCTTCCACATGAAATTCCATCTCCCCAGCAAAGGCTTTCCATCGTTCGCCGCCCAGGGACCATACCCGATTTCCGACGCCGCGAATCTTTCTGTGTCCTTTGTTTCATTGTCCCCCAATTGCCCTGATTTTTTTTCACCCCGGCCCGCGCCTGAAGCGCTGCTGCAATCAGAATTCAACGTCATTTTTTGCGAAGAACAACAAATCGAAACGTTGGTACACGGCGATCGATACCAATCATTGCGCGGGATACTGGTCACGCTGGGAAACGAAGTTCACATCGAACCGGTGACCGACACGTTATGGCACTTCTGTTTCATTCCGGGCATTCTCCCCAGCCTGGAATCCACACTTCTCGCGTTCGCGTCTTTTTTGCAAAACCAGTTGCACACCAGTGAACATGCGCTGGCAGTCGCATCAAATACGGAATCTATCATTTCCGGCGCCATATCGAGGTTTCCCGGAGCCATATATCAATTCTACGCCAACAACGACGGTTCCCGGGGATTCAGCTTTTTCAGTGAAGGCGTCGACCATTTTCTGGGTGGGGACATTCCGATGGAACAGGCGTTCCATGTAGTGATGAGCAGAATCCACCCGGACGACTTTGCCGATGTTTTCCGCAGTATTGAAACCGCTATTCAAACACGTTCAATGTGGCAATATGAAGCGCGGTTTATTTTGCCCTGCGGACAAACCATCTGGGTGGAAGGAATTTCCACGCCGCAGGAAACCCCTCAGGGAATACTGTTCAACGGTCTGCTGCGCGACACCACAGAACAGCACAAAATGCGGGAAACCATTATACAGACCGAGAAAATGATGTCCATCGGCGGATTGGCTGCAGGTATCGCGCATGAAATTAACAATCCGTTGGCCGGCCTGCAGCAGAGCATTCAGGTGCTCAAACAGCGACTCGATGTTTCACGGAAATCCAACCGAGCTGCAGCGGAACAGTGGAATCTGCCCACGGACGCATTCTCCGGGTACCTCGACGAACGTCATGTTTTCAGATTGCTGCATTCGATGACCGATGCCTGCCATCGGATGTCGACAATCGTGCAGGACATGCTCAATTTTTCTCGCGATGACCACCACACATTCTCACCACACGACGTCTCGGAACTGCTGGATCAGACAGTAAATATCGCATCGACAGATTACAATCTCAAAAAGAAATACGATTTCAAACAAATTCAAGTCAATAAAAATTACGACCGTACGGTGCCGTTGCTGGAGTGTATTCCCAGCGAGTTACAGCAGGTGTTCATGAACATATTGAAAAACGGCGCCCAGGCGATGTACGACGCTCATGCCGCGCGGGGAATCACCTCTGAATTCTTTTTGAAAACCGCGTATCACCGCGAAAGCGATACCGTCATTGTCGAAATCGCAGATAACGGTCCCGGCATCCCGGACCCCATTCGCAACCGGATATTTGAACCGTTTTTCACAACCAAATCACCGGGCGCGGGAACCGGACTCGGGCTGTCTGTATCGTATTTTATTGTGTCCCAAACCCACCATGGTGCGTTCAAGGTTTGTTCCAAACCAACCGGCGGCGCATGCTTTCAAATTCGTTTACCCAGAATACAACCGAATAGAGAAGACGAGCGGTGCTACGGCTGATGCCCGTCCCACAGAAACTCGAACAATTCCATGGGTCGATTTTTGGGTAACGCGGGTTCTACCGTTCATTCAAAAGGGGAGGTGAAGCAACCCAGCAAAAACGTATCAGCGATACTGCGAAAAAAATTTTGATACTTTTTTCCATCTTCATTTGACCTCCCAAACATCTATGGGCCCACTGCCGCACAAACGGATGGCCTCAAACGGAAAGGGAGTAAGATGAGACAGATTATTTGGATATTTACACTTTGCGCATATGTTTTTGTGCTGGGATGCGGAACCGAGAGCGAAGACAACGCGACCGGTACAGACGGTGATACGGATTCAGATACAGACAGTGATACCGATGCGGATACAGATTCTGATACCGATTCGGATAGTGACACTGATGCAGATACGGATGCGGACGCCGACGCGGATACCGACGCCGACACGGATGCAGATACGGATGCAGATGCTGATGCAGATACCGATGCAGATTCAGATACGGATGCTGACTCGGATGCAGACTCTGACGCAGATTCGGATACGGATTCTGATAGCGACACCGACACAGACACAGACTCTGATGCAGACTCGGATGCCGACTCTGATGCCGATTCAGACGCAGATGCAGATTCTGACGCCGACTTAGACCAATGCGATACCACTGCGGAATGTCAGGCGATGTTTCCCGGCGCTACCGATTGTTTGAACAGCGGTTCAGACACAAGCGTTTGCATGTGCGGTTCCGCTCCCTGCGAAACCGGTAGTGACGGCGATGCGGACACCGACTCGGATGCAGATTCCGATGCCGACACCGATTCCGACACCGACTCTGACAGTGACGGCGATGTGATTGTGAAAGGCGAATTAAAAAAATGGCACAAAGTCAACCTGGAAGTCTCGGGGCCGAACACCAACGAGACCGCGACCCCGAATCCGTTTATGGATTACCGACTGAATGTTACCTTTACCAATGGCAGCGAAACGTTTGTGGTACCGGGCTACTACGCGGCCGACGGAAACGCGGCGGAAACCAGCGCCACATCGGGCAACATCTGGCTGGTTCACTTCGCGCCAAATCAAACCGGCACCTGGAACTACACCGTGTCGTTTAGAACCGGCACAGACGTGGCCATTTCGCTAAACAGCGGCGAAGGCAGCCAGGTAAGCGGCATTGACGGCACTACCGGATCGTTTGACATCGCACCGAGTGACAAAACCGGCAGAGACTTCCGCGCCACCGGACGCCTTGAAGTAGTGGGAGAACATTACCTGCGATACGCAGACACCGGAACATATTTTGTGAAAGGTGGTTCCGACGCACCTGAAAATTACTTTAACTATGAGGACTTCGACGCCACAGCAGGCAAGTATGATTGGAGCCCCCATGCGGGCGATTTCGACGCAGCGAGCGCATCGGCCTACACTTGGCAAAACGGCAAAGGTCAAAACATTCTCGGATCCCTCGCATATCTCGCGGGCAAGGGACTAAACGCGTTTTCGCATTTGACATTCACGGTGTCGGGAAACGGTGATGACGGTCATGTGTACCCGCACCTGCGAGAAAATCCCGGCAGCAGCGATGACAGTTGGTCGGCCCTGTACCCCGATCGCTTTGATGTATCGAAAACCGCCCAATGGGAAAAGGTGTACCAGTACGCTGACCAACTCGGTATGTTCATTCACTTTAAAACCCACGAAACTGAAAACGACGGCGTGATGGACGGCGGCGAGCTGGGTCGCGAAAATAAAATTTATTATCGTGAATTGGTGGCCCGATTCGGTCACCACCTGGGGCTCAATTGGAACATGTGCGAGGAGTACAGCGAAGACAACGCTGACATGGTGGACATCGTCGGTTATTTGGCTGCCATTGATCCGTACAATCATCTGCGCGTGCTGCACACTTATCCGAATGAAAAAGACCGTTACAACAGCTTTATCGGCAGCAACTCTGAGCTGACCGGTGCATCTTTGCAGAACGATCCGGGAAGCAATCACAGTACCGTGGCAACCTGGGTAAACAACTCTGCCTCTGCCGGTAAAAAATGGGTGGTTGCCAATGACGAGCAAGGGTCGGCCGGCATCGGAGTGAATGTTGATCCAAATGACCGCGAAATGGTCCGCAGTGATGGAATTTGGGGAACCTTCACCGGCGGCGGTGCCGGCGTGGAGTTTTACTACGGATACCAAACCGGCTGCACCGACCTGGACTGCCAGGATCACCGCACCCGCGACGACAAATACACCGACCTGGCCAATGCCCTGTGGTTCTTTCAGCAGTTCAATGATGAACTGAATGGGTTGGCCCCCCATGACGACCTGGTCTCCGAAGGCTGGTGCGTCGCAGAACCAGGACAGCGGTATGTGGTATATCTCGAAGACGGCGGCAGCACCGACATCAACCTCTCCGCAGGCAGCGGCAACTTCTCCCTTGAATGGTTCAACCCCGAAACAGGCGCTTTCGTGGGCAATGCAACCACCGTCACCGGAGGCGGCACCGTATCTTCGGGCAACCCTCCAGAGAACACCAATGATGATTGGGTGATTCTGTTAGAAAAGATGTAGGATTTACAATCCCACCTGTCCCTTTTTAAACGATACGCAGTGATTGTCCACACGTCCAATTGAATAGTCAGGGTGGTCGCAAGAATACCGATTTCTGTAAAAATATTGTTGGGCGGTAGTTTATCTGCCGCCGCCTCCCGGAACGGCCCGGGATAAACCCTGATCATCCATCACATCTTTTTATGTACAGAAAATTGGGGAAAAGCATCAATAATCCCCCTTAAAAAGGG
>JAFGXQ010000220.1 GCA_016936575.1 Deltaproteobacteria bacterium | reverse complement strand
CAGACAGCCGGTGCAAATTCCGTGGGTCAGTCGAATATCGGTATGCTGCAGCAGATACGTATCCAACCGGGTCCAGAAACCGGCGTCATTTCGGATGGATTTACATACACTACATACCGGTACCAACCCTTTAAACGAGCGAATATCGGCATAGGTGGTCTCAAGCGATTTGAGTTGTTCCAGCAGTCGCTCCGTATACCCTGCGCGAATACGCTCCAATCCAATCGAGAAAAAACCCAAAAAACCAAACGAAGACACAAAAAACATTCGCATCTCCAGAGAGTAGGATACCTCGGGCAACCCAACCGATGATGCCCCCCAGAACAGAAACAGCGCGAACAGAAACAAAAGCAAAATCCAAAAAGCGCCCCATCTTGCACCAACCAATGCAACCGCTATTTGCGGAAACAAAAACATCCACAGCAGTTGAGAGCAATCCGGAGAACCGTATAAAAACGGATGTATCATCAGCACAAACAGGGGCGGCATCAACAAGGTATATGCCCGCTCGGATTTTGAAGCCCAATAAATATACGAAACAACACCGGTGAACAGCAGCGCCAGGAAAACCTGTACCCAGCCGCCGACCCAATGGGCCTGAATGAAATCCGCAGCTGCGAACCCCAGAATAAAACCGATGCCGAGCAGGGTTGAAAAAAGCAGATATTTTTTTCTGTTTTTTTCAATCCGTTCCCGCCAAGAAAACATATCATTCAACTCGGCAGGAACGGGGAACGAATCGGTTTCTATCAGACCTGAATTCTCTTCTGCGCACGTGGGGCACACACCGCTGCTCACCACTGCCCCGCTGTGCTGCGCCAGATAGGTTTCAAGTTGACGCCAATACCCCTTGTCATCTCGAACGCTTTTACAGTAGCTGCAAATGGGAACCAATCCCTCCAAATGTGTCAGCTGCGATGTGGCACGCGCCAGCTCCTGTTGCGCGCGCACGAGAATATTTTTGGTTCCCACCCGAAAATGCTCCAGGGTAAAGGCAAACAGTACGGCGCTTACCAACCCGACAATTGCGATCGCCGGCAGGGAAGCGCACACGTCGGTTTTATTCAGCCACTGCGGAAAAAGAGATACCAGAACCACAGGAATGAGCAATACAACGCTCCAGACGGCTGCTTCGCGAATGCCGAGCAGATAGAAAACGATAGCCGGCGCGACAAAAAAATTCATCACCGAAGCTGCGGTATCATGGTGGGGAAACAGTAATGTATACGTACAAATAGCCGTCAGCGTGGCCGTCGCCAGTCGATATGCCGCCTTGTGATACCGGGTAAACACCAATAGAAACACCACCCCGCCGATACACAGAGATGCGAAAATATCGAGAATATCTTCCAGCGCGGGCGGCCACGCGATACGAAAAAAAGCGAAAAATCCCTGAACAAGCATTCCGGCAACCGCGCCCCAGAAGGCGAGCGCGTGACGTAAATCCGCCTCCCCAATTTCGGAATTTCGCATCAGGCGGTTCCATGAAATCGGCAATCGGGTGTTCGTCATGAATTCTATCGCTTACTGTCGACTGTATTGCTCCAACGACTTGGGCAGTTGGAGCGACGGATCATACTTGTTGATAAAATGAAGGTTCTGATAGTTAATCGCGAAATGCGCCAGAATGGGGGCGGCGAGATTTCCGGTCAGCCAGAAAAATATACCGAACGCAAACCCCATGGCGAGCGCCTGAAACGGCCAGGGAATGAACTTCTTGCTGGGACCGATGTGCAGCAATCCGAACACAACGCTCGAAATCACCAACCCGAATGACGATTGCAAGGCGCCGCGAAAAAAGAGTTCCTCCCCCACCGCGGAGAAAAATGCGAACGCCAGCACTTCCAGGCTGTCCAGCGGTCCGAGCAATCCCCGAAATTCGATGTGCATTCCCTTGGCCCACTGAAACCGATGCACCGCCGACCGGGACATTCGCGCCATTCCAAGCCCGAACGCGACGCCCGCCGCACCGCCGATGAGTATTTCAACCCAACTGGAGGGTTCGTTCATCATTCCGCAGGGGTGATAAAAAATCTGCATTCCATCGCCCTCACGAATGGTTACCCACATCACCGCACAGGCGGACAACAGGCCGTAAAATAATGCAGCTATTTTTAGTCTGAACTTCGTCACGATTGCCTTTCAGCGCGAAACCATATCACTTCGCGTTTTCGCCGTCGAGATGTCGGATAAATAATTACTTGTTAAAATTGCGCGGTGGCGTCAAGGAAAAGTGACCAGACGAACGTCTTTTCAACCCGAAAACGGGTTCCCGGCTCATCGATTTCAGGACGATGCCCCGGGTTGTAATTGCTGCAAAGGCCGGTGGAACTGTCCACACTACCTGCGGGACACTGATCGGTTTTGGTGATGAAGTGCTCGGATTTGTGCCCGGCACGGAAGCCCAGATTAAACTTCACATATTTGGCCGGCTGGATGGCGATATTGATTTTCCCGAAGAATTCCGCGTAATTCTCAATATCGGTCATACCGGACCACGCCGCAAGCGCTTCTGCTTCGTCGCTCCCCGGGGTCAAATCGGTAGTTCCATCATCGTTAATATCGGCATTTCCCGCGACAGGATCCTTGAAATACACCGCAGTTCCCAGTGCATCGAAAAGCGGCGTGTACGTACGCCCCTCGGAGTGATAGGTTGCGCCGCCGCCCAGCACAATCACCAGCTTGCGCTCATGCTCGGGAACCTCCCACGGAATGAGTTCCATACCGAAATCGAACGTACCCACCAGCGGGGGCATGTCGTTCAGGGAGCCCACACTCATGGTTAAATCGTCTCCCTTATAAAATCCCAGCATGCCGTCAATCCCCATGTACGGCTCCAAAAAACCGTATCGACGCGAAAAATGAAGCCCCAGTCTCAACTGGTTCACATTGTTGCTGATTCCGCCGTCTTCGGACACTTCTGTGCCGTCCGGGCCGGTATCGCCGTTACAGTAATTCAATATAGCATCTCCCACACAGGCAGCGGTCAGCTTTTTGCCCACCGCGAACCGACCTTCCACAAAAGCGGTCAATGTGGGATGCTCTTTTGTACGACTCTGGTCGAGAATGGCCCACCACAACCCGGCGGCCAGATAATCGACGCCGCTCCGTTGCGGAGACCTCAACGACGGTGCGAACAGCTGTGTTGAAGTATTGGGGTCCCATCCCCCTACGCGGGTCAGAGAGCGATCATCGCTCAGAATAATGGGAACATCAAACCGAAACGAAATGTCGCGGAATAAACCGAGATCGACACCGAGATTCAAGATATTCTGACTGTGCTTGTAAGTGCCGAACTTGTACTTTGAGTAGTAATCCCAGGAATTGGCAAACGCCGGGTTTCTGCTGAGGGTTTCCCTAGTGATATCGCCGGTTTCCTGGGAACGCTCATACCCGATTCGAATATTTGCATCGAACGGGTCACCGTTATCTTTATCAAACGCATCGATGACATCAGTGAACTCGCCGGCGGACGCGGTGGTGCAAACCCCGGCCATAATCAGCACGACAGTGAAAAATGAAGAAATTTTAACGAATGGTTTCATCAATTTGCTCCCAACGACAATTCTCTGGCATCGTTTGAACGTTACAACAGACTCCTGAAAAAGTACCAATTCATAAAAAATTAAGCAAGAGTACGTCTGTTTTATCTACCTTTTTTTATTCAAATTGTAAATTCTTCCCGGCTCGCACTCTGCTCACTTTCTGGTTGAATTCTCATTCCAGTGCTTTACTCTATGTGGAAGAGCAACGAATGCTCTGCGAAACGGAAGCAACTGCCAAAATATGTCATCCATCGACCTGCACAACGACGAAATTGGAATCAAAATTGTTTATTACGGGCCCGGGCTGGGGGGAAAAACCTCGTCGCTCCAATACATGCACTCGGTGCTGAAGCCTGAAAACCGGGGGAGAATGATCTCCCTGGCCACCGGCATCGACCGAACCCTGTACTTCGATTTTCTGCCGATTCAACTACCGAAAATTAAAAACTTTTCCATTCGTATGTCGGTATATACCGTTCCCGGGCAGGTTCACTATGACGCCACGCGCAAGTTGGTGCTCCAGGGGGCGGACGGCGTGGTATTTGTTGCCGATTCCCAGCCAGCAAGGCAGGACGCCAACATCGAAAGCATGGATAACCTCAGAGAAAACCTGAAAAACCACGGCATGGACCCGAACACTGTTCCCATGATCATCCAGTACAACAAGCGGGATTTGCAGAATGTCATGACGGTGGAGCAGATGGACAACGAACTGAACTTCCGCGATGTGCCGTTTTTTGAAACCTCTGCCACAAAGGGAACCGGCGTATACGACGCACTGAAAGCCATCACCAAACTGGTGCTCGCCGATTTGAAGAAAAAGGGAATTTATCGCGATGAATCCACCTCGATAGTGCCGAAACCGATTTTGGAGAATACCTCTCCTCAGGTGACCATCGAAGGGGCCACCCAGCCTCCCCCGCCGGCCAACGACTCCGGTGCGTTTGAATTTCCCACCTCGGACGTCGTTACCAGGCGCAACAATGAATCATCTGAATCGCTGGTGGCCGCTATTGCGCATCACACTCAATTACGCCAGTCCAGCCCCCCGCCCCCCGCAAACCTCGAAGATTTTATCCGGTTTTCAAATCTGTGGACCCTGGGCCACATCCAGGTATCAGAGATTGAAACAGTTATCAAAAACGAGGAATATACCAACGCTGTCGCGATGATAGAGGAACTCCTGGAGCAACATCTGAAGCTTTCCGGCGGTACCCATCGCTCGGTTGAAGAAGGGCTCCTCTCCCTCGGCGTGTGCAGCGCGCATTATCTTCGATTCAACGCCATCACCGCCAAACCCCAAAGCGGCGGAGACGTTACCCTGACCGACGCCCTGTTCTGCCTGTTTTTCATCACCGACGTCGAACTGCGAATGCAGGCCGCCGGGTTGAAAGCCTGATTGACAAGATCATTCGCCACAGGCAAACGCAGGGCGAACGCAGTGATCATTCATCACATCTTTTAAGATATACAATAAAGGATCCGGGGTTTATCCCCATTTGTTTTGCTACTACACATTATTAAAAACTGGAAATACATCAGGGTTCAACCCTGATCATCCATCACATCTTTTTATGTACAGAAAATTGGGGAAAAGCATCAATAATCCCCCTTAAAAAGGGTGGAAGGGGGAT
>JAFGXQ010000020.1 GCA_016936575.1 Deltaproteobacteria bacterium | reverse complement strand
GAAAACAGCAGCTCAATGATTTTGCGGTCATCGGCGGAAGTGTAGTTGTATGGAATTTCGCGATAACTGGGCGCACTCATTTACGTGCCTGTCCTTTACAGTAGCCGAATATACTGAATATAATCGGGGGCATCTGCTCATTAGAGCGAGACCCTGTTCAGGGCGGGTATACCGTTTTTAGAAACGTGAAATCAAGGTGCTTTTCGGTGCACTGTCGAAAATGCGGGTTCTGCTATGGGGCCAGCAGCGATTCGAATGCGGCGTGTTGGGCGGCGGCGTTTCGCTGAATATCCGTAAAAAAATGAGCGTCCCGAAGCAATTGATTCAGCGCGGGGGATGGTCCGGGCGCGGGTTGTTGAGCCGCTGCTTCGAGACTGCTTACAATCAAGCGGTTCATGAGTACAGAACTTTCCGCTGTTTTGAGAATGGCTTGCTTCATATCAGCGATTTGCTGAAGCTGCCGGGTGGTTTCATCTGATATATCTGACTGATTTTTGATTTTGCTGTTCAATTGATCACAGCGCGATGCGGTTTCGCGCGCGATGAAACCCACCTTGGAGAGTATTTCCAAATCGGCGGCTACCACGCGTTGCAGCGGTTCCGACGGGAAGGGCGTGTGGGTTCGGGCGATATTGTCCAACCATTGAGATACCGGCATTTCTTCGGTGCAGCAGGCATGAATTACATCTTTCAGCGGCTGATGATTGAACCCCTCAATATACGCGCCCCCTTCGGTACAGTTGTATAGGTGATTCTCTGATGCCCAGCTTTCAGCCGCGTGTTCCAGCCATAATCTATAGGAGTTGAAAACAGAGGTCGTGAATACGGTGCTGTTTTCTTCCCATCCGCGCACTTCATATGCTTCGAGTTCTACCGGCGCGCCGTCCAGGGGATGATGCTTCGACGCATCGGCTCCGGTGGTGTTCTCGGGATGAACGTACCCGATGAGTGTGCCTTTGTCTGGGTTAATTTTCACCCAAGTATCGGCGTCTTCCGCTCCGGCGGCATGACTGGCGCCTGTCTGATAAGATAAATCCATTCCCGCGCCGATTATCGGGTCGCAGCCCAATTTCTGCAGTAGAGAGAAAGCAACCAGGGCGACGCTTCCGGCCGCGGGAATTACGAGTCGATTCTGGGCGCGTGCCATCCAGTCTCCGTATGGATTACCCGATGTCACAATTGAAAACGTATGTCGAAACGGCATTCGCAGGTATGATTGATGCGATGCGCCGGTGACAATCAGTGTGGTTTTGTTCAGGTCACCAATGTTGAAATGCGTTGATAAATCATTGGTTTCCACCACAAGTACCATATCGGGAGTGATTCCGGCACGGTGGAGCGGACGCAGCGCGGAGTTGGCCGCAACGATGAGAGAATGGTTCTGCGCGTCTTTCAGTGCTTCAATATTGTTGTCAAGTGATGGACCTGCACCCACGAAAATGCCGGGTTTTCCGGTGACCAGCGGTTTCAGTGCCTCAACCGGCGGCAATTGCGATACCAAACGCAGACTTTGTGCTGCCAGTCCCAGCGCTTCAGTATATTTATTTTGCGATTCGTTCTTTATATTTAAGTCGGTTAATACTTGCGATGCAGTTGAGGTGAATCTGTCGCATTCCCGGGGAAATACGTTTTTATAGCGGGGCATGGCGCCTGCGGAGACCGTGCGCGTAGTGAGGAACAGCGCCTTCTTCATTGTGTCGTACAGCGTCGAGAACTGGGTGATTATTCTCGTGTTCGGTAGATTCAGCACTCGCGAACGCATGGCTACGGCGATAATTTCAATATTCGGTTCAAAAATGAGTAACGGGCCTTTTTTCTGTGCCGCCAGCAGTTCCGCGTGAAATCCAAGTCCCAGCCCGAAAAACAACAGCAAGTCATTGGGTTCTGTGATGCCGAGCGCCTGAATGTCTTCAACGGTGCGAACCAGCGGATTGATTTCATCGTATAGATGGTCCTTTTTGAAACACAGCCACGGCTGTTTCCGTTCATTCATGCCGAATGTGACATTTGACACAGGGCAGTTCAGAATTTCTTCTGCGCTTGTACCGAGAACCGGGATGCGGTTGAGATTTTGTTGTATGGCGTTCAATGGCTGAGTCATACGCGATGTCGCCTACTGGGAATATCCTGATATTACAGGAAAAATGGTTTACATGATTCTTTCATCAGTAACGGTTCACATGCGACAAAGTTAAGCCCGGCGTTGGGTAGGGGAGCGGAATATATTCAATATATTTGACTGCTGGAGCGGTGGACAACGACAAATTTATAAAATTTTGTTGACACCCTGAAAAAAAAGCGCATAGTGATACCAAACTTCTGTGAAAAAATTCACAGCGTTAAAAAAATCACAGGTTTCCTCATGACGGAAAGCACAAAGATATCCAAAAAAGTGATTGAACGGCTCAGCGAGTACCGCACCGCGCTTGATGAGCAATCCGCCGGCGAACAGCGCAACATTTTTTCTCATGAGCTGGCCAGGTTGTGCGGGGTGACCGCTGCGCAGGTTCGTCGTGACCTGATGAGTATCGGGTTCAGCGGCAGCAGCGCCAAAGGATACGACATTAATGAACTGAAACAAACCGTGTCTGATTTTCTGGGATTCGGCGAGGAGCGGCGGGTGGTGCTGGTGGGCATCGGTCACCTGGGGCGCGCGCTGCTTGATTTCTTTGTGAACCGACATCCCAAATTGGTGGTTTGCGCGGGTTTTGACGTGAACGAAATGCGGATTAATCGCGTGATTCACGGGGTGCGGTGCTACGCGGTCAGCGAAATGGAACGGGTGGTGGCCGAGAACCGGGCGCAGGTGGGGATTATCACCGTTCCTGAATCTGCGGCGCAGGAGACTGCCGAACGACTGGTGGAAGCCGGCGTGACCGGGGTGCTGAATTTTGCTCCGGTGCAGCTGCGTGTGCCCGGCCATGTGTTTGTTGAGAACCTGAATATCAGTACTGTTCTAGAGAAAGTGGCCTATTTTGCCGGATTGAATGCAGATAGGGAAAGGGTAACCAAATGACTACAGAAGCGAAAGTGACAGCGATATTGGCCAGGTACACCGATGCCAAGCGCGATGCGTTGATTCCGATTCTTCAAGAGGTGCAGGAAGCATGCGGCTATCTCTCCAAAGAGGCGGTTATTCAAATCGGCGCCTATCTCAATTTGCCGACAAGCAAGATTTACGGTGTGGCAACCTTTTACAACCAGTTTCGCTTTCAGCCGGTAGGCGACTATCACATACAGGTATGCCGCGGAACCGCATGTCACGTGAAGGGTTCCTCGGGTGTGTTTGACCGTTTCTCCCGGGATTTGGGAATCAGTGACGGAGAAACCTCGAAAGACGGGAAGTTCAGCCTCGAAGTGGTTTCGTGCATCGGCGCATGCGGGTTGGCGCCGGTCATCGCGGTGAATGGAGAATTTCACGCCAAGCTTGTCGATGACGACGCAACGCGCATCGTAAAAACATATAAAAAAGAAGCGGCGAAAAAGGGAGAGCAGAAATGACCGGGCTACTGAACATTATCAATGACGAACGCTGTACGCATACCCTCGATACCCCTTGCCCGAAGTTTGTGGATTGTTTGCAGGGCGGTCCGCAATGCTTTGACGATGCCGATGTCACTATGGCCGTTTCCTCCTGGAAGGGCGCCATGTTGCGCTGTTCCACAGAAAAACCGATCATATACATCGGCACGGGAACCTGCGGTCTGGGCGCCGGTGCCGGAGAAACACTGAAGGCGATACGGGCATATCTGTCTGAAAAGCAGCACGATGTCTCAGTGGTTCAGGTCGGATGCGTCGGCGCCTGTGCGGTGGAGCCGATTGTCGATATACAGATGCCGGGCAGAACCCGGGTATCGTTCGCAGAAGTGACGGCCGATAAAGTGCCCCACCTGCTCGATAACGTACTTAATGAATCGCTGCCCACCGAGGTGAACGCGATTTTTCAATGGCGCTCCAGAGATTTTGAATCGTGGAACAACGTGCCGTTTATGGAGGAGGAATCCTTTTTTTCGGGGCAGAAAAGATGGGTGCTGGCCAACTGCGGCGTGATCAGTCCGGTAAAAATCGAAGAGTATATCGCTCGCGGCGGGTACGCGTCTTTTGCCAAAGTGATTCGCGAAATGACTCCCGACGAGTTGTGTGACGAGGTGGAGCAGAGCGGGTTGCGCGGTCGCGGCGGCGGTGGGTTTTTAACCGGTCGCAAATGGAAGCTGGCCCGCGCCAATGAAGCCGATCAGAAATATATGATCTGCAATGCCGACGAGGGAGACCCCGGTGCGTTTATGGATCGCGCCGTTATTGAAGGCGACCCCCATTGTCTGGTGGAAGGGTTGGCGATAGCGTCGTACGGCATCGGCGCCACCAAAGCGTACATTTATATTCGCGCGGAGTATCCGCTGGCAATCGAACATTTGAATATCGCCATCGCGCAGGCCAGGGAGAACGGACTGCTCGGACGCAATATCCTGGATAGCGGGTTCAGTCTCGATATTATCGTGAAGAAGGGCGCGGGCGCGTTCGTATGTGGGGAGGAAACCGCGTTAATCAACAGTATCGAAGGCAAGCGCGGGATGCCTCGGCCCCGACCGCCGTACCCGGCAGTGAGTGGATTGTTCGGAAAACCGACGATCATCAATAACGTGGAGACCCTGGCCAACCTGCCGAAGCTTATCAAGCTCGGCGGTTCTGAATTCAACAAGGTGGGGACCTCTTCCAGCAAGGGCACTAAGGTGTTCGCCCTGTCGGGCAAGGTGAAACGCACGGGATTGATTGAAGTGGAGATGGGCACCTCCATTCGCGATATTATTTTTAAAATCGGTGGCGGTATCCCCGGCGGCTATAAGTTCAAAGGTGTGCAAATCGGCGGCCCGTCCGGTGGATGCGTCCCCCTGGAACACCTGGATATTCAAATCGACTATGAAACCCTCAAGACAGTGGGCGCAATGATGGGGTCCGGTGGGCTGGTGGTGATGGATGAGAAAAACTGCATGGTGGATGTAGCCAAGTTTTTCATGGATTTCATTCAGCGTGAAAGCTGCGGAAAATGTATTCCCTGTAGGGAAGGAACCCGGCGTATGTTGGAGATTCTGGAACGAATCACCAGCGGACGCAGAGGCCACGAAAAAGTGGAAGCCCTGCAGCGATTCAAGGGAATCACTGAAATGGAAAAACTGGCACGCGTCATTCAGGACACCAGTTTGTGCGGCCTGGGGCAATCGGCTCCCAATCCGGTGCTCAGCACCCTTCGCTGGTTCCGTGATGAGTATGAGGCCCATGTGTACGAGCGGCGTTGTCCGGCCGGCGTGTGCAGAGAGTTGCTCACCTACACGATTGATTCCGAGAAGTGTACGGGGTGTATGGTTTGTGCCAGGAAGTGTCCGACCGATGCGATTATGGGTGCGAAGAAAACGCCGCACTACATCGTTCCAGATAAATGTATTGCCTGCGGCGCCTGCTATGACGCCTGTAAAAAAGACGCGGTTATTGTTTCATAAAAAGAGGTGCCGATATGTGTCATATTGAAATAAACGGGAGAGTTGCGAAGGCGAAAGTGGGTGAAACCCTGTTGGAGGTGTTGCGGCGGGAGGGCGTGTCTGTTCCGACATTGTGTAATGTGGAAGGGTTGAACCCCACCGGCGCATGCCGGATGTGTGTGGTGGAAGTGGAAGGTCGCGGGAATCTGGTTCCCAGTTGCGCGTTTCCGGTGAGCGATGGAATGAAAATTCGTACGCATTCAGCCAAAGCGGTGCAGGCGCGGAAGACCATTGTCGAGCTGCTGCTTTCGAGTCATCCCGATGACTGCAACTATTGCGCGCGAAATGGGAATTGTGAGCTGCAGAATCTGGCGGCGGAGCTGGGCGTACGTCAGCGACGGTATCTGGGCAAGCACAAGAAAATGAAAGTTGACGTGGCGAACCCTTCGTTGGTGCGCGACCCTGAAAAATGTATTCTGTGCGGCCGATGTGTGCGTGTCTGCGAGGAAATTCAAAATGTAGGCGCTATCGATTTTATCGGCAGGGGCTCGGATTCAACCGTTGGAACCGCTTTCAATGAGGGGTTGAACGTTTCCAGTTGCATCAACTGCGGGCAATGCTCGTTGGTGTGCCCGACCGGCGCCCTGGTAGAAAAACGAAGCATTGAAGATGTGATGACTGCCCTTGCGGACCCCAAAAAATATGTTGTGGTTCAGCATGCCCCCAGCGTCTCGGTCACGTTGGCGGAGGAGTTCGGCGTTCGTCCGGGAACCGACATTGACCCGCAAATGGTCGCCGCGTTGCGCCGCCTCGGATTTGACAGGGTGTTTGATACGTCGTTCAGTGCGGATTTGACCATTATGGAGGAAGCGACTGAACTGGTTACCCGGCTTACCGGCGGAGGTGTGTTACCGATGATGACGTCGTGTTCGCCGGGCTGGATTAAATTTGTGGAGCAGTACTACCCGAATATGATTCCCAATTTGTCGACCTGCAAAAGTCCCCAGCAGATGCTGGGGGCAATCATAAAAAGCTTTTTTGCCAAACGGGAAGGGTTGAACCCCAAAGATATCGTGAGTGTGTCCATTATGCCGTGCACCGCCAAAAAATTTGAAGCGGGGCGCAGTGAAATGATTGTTGATGATGTGCCCGATGTGGATTTTGTTCTGACCACACGGGAACTGGCGCAACTGATTAAAATGCACGGTATTGATATTGAGAATCTGCCCGGCGAAACCGCCGACAATCCCTTTGGTGAACGAAGCTCCGCCGGAAAACTGTTCGGAGGCAGCGGCGGGGTCATGGAGGCGGCGATTCGAACCGCCTACTTCATGGTGACCGGCGAAGAAATGGACGACCTGAAGATTCCGGCACTTCGCACCAGCAAGGGCCGCAAAGAGGCGAAGATGAAAGTGGGTGAACTGGAGCTCGGGGTCGCCGTGGTGAGCGGATTGGCCAATGCCAGAAAACTGCTCGACGAAATTGTGGAAGAGCAGCGAACCGATATTCATTTTATCGAAGTGATGACATGCCCCGGCGGATGTGTATCCGGGGGCGGTCAACCCATCAACCTTTCGTCAGAAACCGTGAAAGCAAGACAGAAGGTGCTGTATAAACTGGATCAGCAGGAAGTACTTCGAACCAGTCATCAGAACCCGGCTGTGGCCAGACTTTACAAAGAATTTTTAGGAAAACCCAACGGTGAGAAACCGCACCGATTACTCCACACCACATATGTGGAGCGAACAAACGTATTGAAGTAAAACAATGAGCGCTTCAGAACCCACATGTGAAACAACCAAAGGCTTTGTCCGCACGGTGAAGGATAAATGCCGGGTGTGTTATACCTGCGTCAGGGAATGCCCGGCAAAAGCCATTCGAATTGTGGAAGGGCAGGCCGAAGTGGTGGCCTCACGATGTATTGCCTGCGGCAACTGCGTTAAGGTATGCAGTCAGGGGGCGAAGCGGTTTGTTCGGGCGATTGATGAGGTGAAAGCGCTGTTGGATGATGGCGATAAACGGGTTGTCGCCTGTATCGCTCCCAGTTTTCCGGCCGAGTTTGCCGGGCTTGATTTCAGAGTACTGGTTGGAATGCTTCGAGCGCTCGGGTTTGATTTGGTTACCGAGGTGTCCTTCGGCGCCGACCTGGTGGCGGAGCGATATCGGTCATTGATGTTGGAGCGTTCAAACAACAGGTATATCGCAACCACGTGTCCGGCGGTGGTCGGTTATGTGGAGAAGTATCATCCCGAAATTGTTCCTCAGTTGGCACCGATTGTTTCTCCCATGATTGCATTGGCGCGGGCGCTTCATGAACAGCACGGAAATGATTTGAACATCGTTTTTATCGGGCCGTGCATCGCGAAGAAGGCCGAAGCGGTTCATGAGGCGGTGAAAGGTGAAGTAGACGAAGTTCTTACGTTTAAAGAGCTGAAAGAGATGTTTTCTTTCGCCGATATTTCGCCCAAAAATAGTGCGCCGTCCGATTTTGATCCGCCCCATGGCGGCCTGGGTGCGCTGTTTCCGATTAATCGGGGAATGCTGCAGGCGGCTGACATGTACGAGGATTTGGCGGCGGATGAGATCGTGTCGGCCGATGGGATTTCTGAATTTGTTCAAGCTATCTCAGAATTCGCAGAAAGCAAAATGGACGCGAAGCTGCTTGAAGTGTTGTCGTGCAGCGGTTGTATCATGGGGCCGGGAATGGTTTCTACCGAACCGAAGTTTCGACGTCGTTCCAGAGTGAGTCAGTACGTGCGGTTTCGCAATTATCAGTCGAAAAAGCAACAGCACCATCAGGACATGAACCGATTTGCATCGCTGAATCTGTCGAGAAATTTCAATGCGGATGACCAACGGGTACCGACGCCTTCCTATGACGAACTGCACGAGATTCTGGAGCGACTCGGAAAGCGCGATTACTCCGACGAACTTAATTGCGGCGCCTGTGGGTACCCGACCTGTCGGGCGCATGCGATTGCCATTCACAAGGGATTGGCCGAAGGCGAAATGTGTCTGCCGTATGTGATTGAGCGGCTGAAGGAAACAGTGAATGATCTGTCCCTTTCAGATGCCCGTCTTGCGACAGCGCAAGATCAACTGCTGCAGTCTGAAAAGCTGGCGAGCATGGGGCAACTGGCTGCGGGGGTGGCCCATGAGTTGAATAATCCTCTGGGGGTTGTGTTAATGTATTCGCATTTGCTGCTTGATGAGCTGAATACCAACTCCGAAATGTACGATGATTTGAAAATGATTGCGGATCAGGCACAGCGGAGCAAGCGAATTGTCGCCAATCTGCTCGATTTTGCCAGGGAAAATAAAGTGCTTTTTGAAGAAGTGAATCTCGAAGAGCAGATTAGAAAGAGTGTGGAGAGCATTCCCAAACCCGACAATATTGAGTTGAAGATGCAATTCGGTCATGCGGACCCGTCTTGCGAGATGGATCCCGACCAGATGATGCAAGTCTTCACAAATATTATTTCAAATGCGTACGCAGCCATGTTTGAAGGCGGAACGCTGACCGTCAGTACCACAGACAGTGAGACGCGGGTGAAGGTGAATTTTATCGATACCGGCGTGGGCATTTCAAAGGAAAATATCGAGAAGGTATTTCAACCGTTTTTCACGACAAAGAAAATCGGCAAAGGTACAGGACTTGGATTGAGTGTATCATACGGCATTGTGAAAATGCATAGAGGTCAGATTTCAGTGACATCGAATACCGATGACACCCAAGGGCCGAGAGGCACCCGTTTTACGGTGAGTATTCCCAGGCGTTCCGGCGCACATTAAAATTTGAAGAGGATCAATATGACCAGTGAACGAACAAAAAAGAAAGTATTACTTGTTGATGACGACGTGGATTTCCTGGAGCAGCACCGGATATTTTTAGAATCTGAAGATTTTGAAGTGATCTCCGCACACTCACGGGCGGAAGCCGAGACAATTCTTGAAGACTTGACACCGGATTTGGCCATTCTCGATTTGATGATGGACGAAACCGATGACGGTTTTGTGCTGGCGTATCATATCAAGAAAAAAAATAGGGACATACCTGTGATATTGGTGACTGCCGTAACCAGCGAAACCAGTTTGGAGTTTGATACAATCGGCAGTGAAGGGTCCTGGATAAAGGCCGATGCCATGTTGCCGAAGCCGATACGATTTGAACAGCTGAAACGGGAAATTCATCGTTTGTGTAAAGCAGATACCATATGACCGAAGTGACGCGCATACTCGTTACCGATGACGAGGAAGGAATGCGTTTGGGGGTTGAACGCGCCTTGCGGAAATACGTGTCCAGCTTTCACGATTTGGATTGTAATGTGTCGTATGAGTTGGATTTGGCGTCATCGGGAGAAGAAGCTGTCGAAAAGTTGACCGCAGGGAAATACGATATACTTCTGCTGGATTACAAGCTTCCCGAAATGAATGGTATCGAGGTGCTGGGAGAGGCGAAGAACCTGCATCCCGATCTGTTGGTGGTGATGATGACCGCATATGCGTCGCTCGATATCGCGGTTTCTGCCACTAAGAAGGGCGCGTTTGATTTTCTGGCGAAGCCGTTCACTCCACAGGAACTTCGCGCCACCATTCGATATGCGACCAAAAATTTAATTCTGCAGAGACAGGCGCGAAAGCTGGCTGAAGAAAAAAGACGGGTTCGGTTTGAGTTCATTTCGGTGTTGTCACACGAATTGAAGGCGCCGATTGGCGCAGTGGAAGGGTATTTGGAGCTGTTTCGAAGCGGGAGCATTAAAGATGCCGAAACGCAGGAGCGAATTATCGAACGCAGTCTGGCCCGTCTAACAGGCATGCGAAAGCTGATTTTTGACTTGTTGGATTTGACCCGTATCGAGGCCGGCACCAAAACGCGCAATCTCGAAGAGGTGAGTCTGGGGGAACTGGTGGAGAATGCATTGGAATTGGTGGAGGTATCTGCGCGGGACCGCGGCATTTCGCTTCATTTCAGCAAAGAGGAAAAATTTCGGTTTGTCGGCGATCGCAGTGAGCTCGAAATCGTTATCAACAATTTGGTTTCCAATGCGGTGAAATACAATCGCGATAATGGAGAAGTGTTTGTTCGCATTTCAAAAGACGCCAAGCGATATCAAATCGAAGTCGAGGACACAGGCATCGGTATGTCTGAAAAAGAGCTCGGAAAACTGTTCGGAGAGTTCGTTCGAATGAAGAACGATAAAACACGACACATTGAAGGGTCGGGGTTGGGCCTCTCGACCGTAAAGAAAATTGTTCAATTATACAACGGAGATATTCGCGCTATCAGTGAGTGGGATAAAGGCACAACGTTCACTGTGGAACTCCCCACTGACAGAGCGTAGAAACGGAGTATGGCCATGCTTATTCCTCGTCGGGAATCGATTATTAATGATAAATATATTCATCAGGTAATATCCGGCCTGAGGGAAGAAGACGATTTTTGGGTTCGGGAAATTCTTGCAAAAGCACGTGAGCTGAAGGGATTGAACCAGAGTGATATGCTCGGTTTAATGACCATTCAAAGTGAACCGCTTCTGCACGAACTTTTTGCCGCCGCCAGATATGTGAAAGACGAAATATACGGTAAGCGTCTGGTGATTTTTGCCCCTATGTACGTTTCCAATCTTTGCCACAATGAGTGTACGTATTGTGCATTTCGTGCAAAGAACAAATCTATACAACGGCGGTCTCTGAGTCAGGATGAAATCGCGGCCGAAACATTAAAACTGACTGAATGCGGACACAAACGCGTTCTACTGGTTGCCGGCGAGGCGTATCCGAAACAGGGCTTTCAATACATTCTCGATGCTATCGATACGGTGTATCGCAGTAAATCAGGCAATGGTGAAATTCGGCGTATCAATGTCAATGTGGCGCCACTGACAGAAAATGAATTTGAACAACTGAAAGAGCGGAAAATCGGCACATACCAGCTGTTTCAGGAAACATATAATCGAAATATTTACGGGAAGGTTCATCTGGCCGGCAAAAAAGCCGATTATCAATGGCGCCTTTCGGCAATTGACAGGGCATTGAACGCGGGGTTGAATGATGTGGGTATCGGCGTGTTGTTCGGACTCGGTGACTGGCGCTATGAGCTACTTGCACTGAAGAGTCATATCGAGTATTTGGAGCGCCGGTTCGGGATAGGCCCGCATACTATCAGTGTTCCGCGGTTGGAACCGGCTGACGGATCTGTGATTGCCTCGGCGCCGCCGTTTCCGATTGATGATATGACATTTCAGAAAATCGTCGCTATCCTTCGTCTTTCTGTGCCGTACACCGGAATCATCATGTCCACTCGGGAAACACCCCATCTTCGCAGAGAGAGTTTCGCGCTGGGGGTGTCACAGATATCGGCGGGAAGCCGCACCAATCCCGGTGGGTACAGTGAAGCGGATACGGGCAACGGCGCACAGTTCTCTCTCGGGGACCATCGGTCTCTGGATGAAGTGGTGAAAGATGTGGCGTCACTGGGGTATGTTCCTTCGTTCTGCACCGGATGCTATCGGCTTGGGCGAGTCGGTGCTGATTTTATGGACATGGCACGTCCGGGTTTGATCAAGCGCCATTGTGACCCGAACGGGGTTTCCACATTTTTGGAATATCTGAACGATTTCGCATCGCCCGAAACCAGAGAAGTGGGTATGAAATGTATTGAACAGGCGCTCGCAGGCATGGATGAAACGCCGAAGCGGGTTGCAGAAACACTGCTGAGGCAGGTGAATGAGGGAAAAAGAGACATATACTGTTAGGATGAATTTTTGTCTGTAACAGTAATCCGCGAAAGGCACTCGATGACGCATCGTATTGAAAAAGACAGTTTGGGAGAATTGCCTGTTCCGGTAGATGCGTTGTACGGCATTCATACACAACGGGCGCTTCAGAACTTCCGCATTTCCGGCAGACCCCCGCATCAAATGTTGATTCGCGCGTTCGGTGCCGTGAAAAAAGCGGCTGCAACCGTCAATCACGCAATCGGCAGACTGGGGCTTTCTGATGTGCAATATCAGGCGTTGAATGATGCGTGCGACAGTATGTGCCGCGGTGAGTTGAACCAACATGTGGTGGTTGACGCACTTCAGGGCGGTGCGGGAACCAGTACACATATGAACGTGAATGAGGTGCTGGCCAATCACGCACTTGCCAAACTCGGAAGAGCGCCGGGAGAATATGAGATTATTTCTCCGTTGCAGCATGTGAATATGCATCAGTCCACCAATGACACCTATCCGACCGCGCTCAAACTGGCCGGTATGTGGATGCTGGCGGAGCTCGAACAAAGTGTGGTGGGGCTTCAGGAGTCGTTTCAGGCAAAAGAAAAAGAGTTTTCCCATATTGTGAAAGTGGGTCGCACGCAATATCAGGATGCGGTGCTAACTACTGTGGGGCGTCAGTTCGGGGCCTATGCCGATGCCCTGGGGAGAGACCGTTGGCGGTTGTATAAATGTCAGGAGCGACTCAGAACGGTGAACCTGGGCGGAACGGCCGTCGGCACCGGGTTGGGCGCTCCCAAAGCGTATATATTCGACGTCGTCGACACGTTGCGACAGCAAACCGGTGTTCCGCTGGCACGCGCGGAGAATCTGGTAGAGTGTACGCAGAACGCTGATGTATATGTTGAAGTGTCCGGTATGGTGTGTGCATGTGCCGCGACCCTGCAGAAGATATCGTCTGATGTTCGGTTTATGTCGAGTGGACCGGATGCGGGAATCGGTGAACTGATCTTGGAACCGCGACAGGTCGGTTCGTCGATTATGCCGGCGAAAGTGAATCCCGTGATTCTTGAAGCGGTGACTCAAGTGGCGATGCAGGTGTTCGGAAATGACGCAGTTATCAAGAATGCCTGCGCATCGGGAAGCCTCGAACTCAATCCGTTCCTGCCGCTGATTGCCGACAATTTATTGAATTCTCTGGAACTGTTATCCCGTGCGACGTCCATGCTGAGCGAGAAATGCATTTCAAGCATACAGGCAAATGAAGAAATCTGTGCGGCGCATGTAGAACAGTCATCAGCCGTCGCAACCGCATTGGTCTCCCAGTTGGGGTATGAGACCGTGGCGACCCTCGTGAAGAAAGCGAGAAATACGCAGCGCTCGATTCAGTCGCTTGTCGTTGATGAAAAACTGTTAACGCAGGAAGAACTGGATACGTTGCTCTCGCATTGGGCCGTATGTAAACTGGGAGATTGAAATGGCAGGCAAGCGCACGTTCAAAGGCTTTCGACTTCATATCGGTCTGTTCGGCAGGCGGAATGTGGGAAAGTCCAGTTTGTTGAACGCCATGACAAAACAGGGGGCGTCCATCGTTTCTGACGTGGCGGGTACAACCACTGACCCGGTCGAAAAACCGATGGAGTTTCTGCCCCTTGGGCCGGTATTGTTTATCGATACGGCGGGTATCGACGACGAAGGCGCCCTTGGGGAACAACGGGTGCAGAAAACCAGACGCGCTTTGGACAGAACCGACCTGGGTGTAATCGTCACCGACGGTCGGTGGACGGGGTTTGAACAGGAGCTGCTGGAGCGGTTTAGCGGCGACGGTGTTCCGGTGGTGGTGGTGTTTAACAAAATCGATGTTTCTCCACCTGATGACCAACTGATCGAGAAGATTGCGCAACAGAAAATTCCGGTGGTGCGGACCGCTGCGTCCAGAGGCGACGGCATACTCGAAGTTCGTGAAGCGTTGCTGGAGGTCGCGCCCGAAGATTATCTGGGCAATATTCCCATTGTGTCAGATCTGGTTCAGCCGGGACAAACCGCGGTGCTGGTGGTGCCCATCGACAAAGAAGCGCCGAAAGGGCGTTTGATTTTACCGCAGGTACAGACCATACGGGATTTACTCGACAACGATGGCGCGGCCATGGTGGTGAAGGAGCGCGAACTGCGACATGTGCTTTCCAATTTCAACACGCCGCCTGCATTAATCGTAACCGATTCTCAGGCGTTTCTGAAGGTGGCGGCGGATACCCCTCCTGAAATTCCGATGACCAGTTTTTCGATTTTGTTTTCCCGGTTCAAAGGTGATTTGAAACTGCAGGTGCAGGGTGCGCTGGCGGTGGAATCACTTCGCCCGGGAGACAAAGTGCTGGTTGCCGAGGCATGCAGTCATCACCCGATTGGAGAAGATATCGGCCGCGTGAAAATACCCAGGTGGCTCATGCAATACGTGGGCGGCGAATTGGATTTCCATACGGTGCAGGGGCATGATTTCCCCGATGACTTGAGTTCCTATAAACTCGTCATCCATTGCGGCGGGTGCATGTTCAACCGACGCGCCATGTTGAGCCGTCTGCACAAGTGCATCACGGCGGGTGTTCCCATCACCAACTACGGACTTGTGATTGCCTACAGCCTGGGCATCTTTAAACGCGCCCTGGCCCCATTCCCTGAAGTTCGGAATTTGGGGGCAGCCCCACCCACTTGCTCTTTGTCGCGCGATAGATCACAGTTGCCCAAAATCTGACTTTTCTAAAGTGGTTTTTGTAAAAGTTTTGACTTTTCTAAAATCGGAATTAGAATAGTCGTATGTTTCGATTGCAGACACCCCGAATTCTTCAGGATTTGAACAAAAAAATGGTGTTTATCACCGGTCCCCGCCAAGTGGGTAAGACGTGGTTGGCGCGCCATGTTGCAGAACATTTTGAACAACCGATATATCTGAATTATGACGACTTTGATGATCGCCGAACCATCGAGAGTAGAAGCTGGTATCGCAAAGCGGATTTGTTGATTTTCGATGAACTCCGCAAAATGAAAAATTGGAAGAATTTCATCAAAGGGGTGTACGATAAATATGGGGAGCAAATTAAGATCATTGTAACTGGGAGTGCCAGGTTAGATACGTTTCGACGCTCTGGTGACTCTTTATCCGGTCGATACTATCTGCACCGACTGCTGCCGTTTTCTTTTCGCGAGATTCAGCCCCGCATTCAATTGGAACAATTGTATGAACGTGGCGGATTTCCTGAACCGCTACTCGCTGAATCCTCAATTGATGCGAATCGATGGCGCAATCAGTATAAAGATAGTTTGGTGCGCCAGGAAATTGCCGATTTAGGGCGTGTGGCCGATCTTCGAAACATGGAGCTGTTGTTTGAGTTGTTGCGCCGACGAGTGGGTTCACCTGTTTCATATCAGTCTATCGCGCGCGACATGCACGTTTCGGCGCCGACAGTGAAAAACTATGTAGATATTCTGGAGTCTTTGTTTGTCGTTTTTCGCGTTTCGCCTTATTCGCGTAACATTGCCCGAGCAATTCAGAAAAGTCCCAAACTGTATTTCTTTGACCCGGGATTTGTTATCGGCGATGAAGGTGCTCGATTCGAAAATCTGGTAGCTGTCAGTTTGCTGAAACATTTGTGGGCGCAAAACGACTACAACGGCAGGGAAATGACTCTTCGATATATCCGAACCAAGGAGGGGCGAGAGGTGGATTTCTGTTTATGTGAACAGGATACGGCAACAGAATTGATTGAAGTAAAATGGCGAGATACCGCGCTGGACAAAAACTTGAAATTTTTTGCATCCCAGAGCGGACTGTCTGCGATTCAGGTCGTGTACGATTTCGATACACCGAAAACGATAGATGCTATCGATGTTGTGCCTGCGGAGCAATTTCTATCCCGATTGGAAATGTGAATCGATTCGCAGCATTGGCCGCTTCTGGATTTTCAGGGTTTTGAAGAGGATGGTTTCTTTTTTCCGGACGATTTTATCCCTTTGGAGCTGGATGAGCCCGAGAAAAGGGTGCCGCTGGTTTTGGTCTTCGATGGCGGTATCGAAGAATTTCTTGGCGCCGATGCCGGTTTTGACGGCTTGGCGCCTCCCGGAAGAGTCGATGGTCTGGGCGGCGGCGGCCCAACCGATGGGCGCGGCGGCGGAGACGAGGTCAGCGGTTTGCTCGGTGGGATGGATGCTCTCGCCGGCGGAATGGATGTGCGTGCGGCGCCTTTGGGGGGAGGCGGCGGCACTGATGTTCTGGTTGAAATGGGCATGGGGGCTTCTTCGTCAATATCGCCCAGATCAATCTCTGATGTCTGGTCTTCGGTTTCGTCTTTGGCTACCGCTTTTTCAGACTCGACGATGATGGGTTCTTCCTTCGGTTCCTCTGCCGACGGCAGTTCAGATATCGCCTGCGTCGCTGCAGCGTCCGGCGCGCTGGGTATGTCGTCGATTTTAATGATGGGAAGCGTCGCCGCCAGTTCGCCAGGGTCGGGAATGTCGATGTTGGATTTTGTCGGTGACGGTAATCCATTCATGTCCTGATTCTTGCGGTCCAGTCCGAGCGGGGCGAAAAACGCCTTGTGCGCGTCGGTGAGCGGTTCCAGTTTTTCGAAAAGCTCGGCCTTGGAAGCAAATACTTCCTCCCGTCGGTCGTCGCTCAGAACGCGTTTCAACACAAGCTCTGTGGGAGATAGTGTATTTTTTGAAATGTCTTGAACCACCGGGGTCATTTGTTCCAGCAACCACAAAACCAACTGGTCGGGTTCCGGGAAGGTGGTCAATGGGGCGTCCCCCACAATTGCACTTGTCAGTGACTGCCGATTCCATGAAATTTCGACAGCCGCTTTGTACAGCACACCGAAGAGTTGTTTCAGCTGGTCCGCATCCTTGTCGGATACCTGGTAGGGTTCGCCGGCTTCCTGCTGCTTTGAAATACGGGTCACCCGTACTGAATTATGCGTAAACAAAATATCGTAGCCGGCCTGACCCTCTTTGGGCGCAGCGCGAAGTGACAATAAAGTTCCGTCCATTCGTTCGGTGAGCGCTGTGACGTACTCCTTCGCAAGCTTCTGGGGGGATATTTTGGAACCCCGTTTCAACCAGCCTCCCGCCTCCGGAATGTCGATTTGCAAATCAGGCATCAGGCTGTCGACCCGAATAATATTTGAAAATTGATTGCCTTTGGGAATAGCGAGGCCGATTTCGAAATGCAGAAAATGGTCGGACGTACTGTTCAGCTTCGCGCCGTATCCTTCGGCGGAATTCAACTCAACGGAGATGCGCTTTTGCGAGTTGGGAAAGTCACAATGAAGCAATACCGCTTCAATACGCTTCAGATTCGCTGCCCTCTCCTGATCGATTTCGTTGGCGCACTGGGTAAGAAAATTCTGAAGATTTGATTCTATGGTCGCCTGCGCCCGGGTGACTTCATTTCCGCTCGAGACGCGCAGGTTCTCCCGCAGGGCCACGGCGATGGCGGTGCTTTGCGCGGTGGTCGCGTTGTCGAGAAGCGTAGATACTTTCTGCGCCATTTCCGCGACCTGTGTGCGTTCAATGTCCGCATTTGTTTCTGCTTCTTTAATATCGGCATGGAGGCCGGTAATTTTGGTTTCCGATTGTAGAACGCCTACGGAAAAATCCAGTGATAAACGCAAGAATTCAAGATAGTTCTGATCAAGGTTTGATGGTGAGCTGTTTCCGTAAAGGTATTTCACTTGTGCACCCCGCTTCAAGTTGACAGTTGCGCCTTGAGTTACATAGCGATGATTCGGAGCTATGAACAAGGCAGATCATTTTTCCGTAATTTAACTCATATTTGCCAAATATTGTCCAAACGTTTCGAAGAAATTTTGGTTCATCAGTTGTTTCGTATCATCGCTTAATATTTTTTGTTCAATAATAAGGTAGCTTTCTGCTCGTGTTGATTATGATATTTAATTCAGCAGCCCAATGAATTTGTCAGTGATAGCTTTCGTCTTCTGGACAATGCGTCATTTTGCATCAGATATTCAATGGATTACAGAAGCCCGCTCGGCGCTGCGCATCGATGTTGCGCCTGCCGCACAAAATAGCTGTGTGTCGATTTCAACCGCATCCGATATCGGGATTTTTGGGTGGCGCTTGGTGAGAATTGCAATTGTCGCAGCCGTCGCGCTGACCGTTTGTCTGGGCGCCTGCGGAGATGCAAACAGCGAAACTCCGAACATCCATCAAGTTGGTCAGAGTATCGATGAGAACACGGTGCTTCCCGAGGGTGTGTACCTTGTGTCATCTCAGACTGAGAATCCGGTCGCATGCGACATGCCCGGAACTGTTGAAATTGCCGGGCAGGGGTATATGGCAGCGGTCGCGATGGAGAGGGTCGGTTGGTGGACCCTTCGGTTGGTTTCATGCGAATCGGTTGCCGCTTGCCGACGGGTGATTGATTCGCTGCAAATAGATGCGAGCGGCTTCACGGGCGACGCATACGATTTGAGTGATGTCTCCGCTGCCGGTTTTTATGATGAAACCTTTCAACCGGCGGTTTCCCCCGATGAGAATTCGGCATGCGTCGGCGGAAAGTTGATTGTGCGAGACTTGGTGGTGGACGGGGAAACACTCCATTTGACAGTATACGAAACGCCGTCGGAAACGTATCCGGCTGATGAGAATGGTTCGTGCTTCACAGCAGATATCCAGGAAGCTGTATCCAACAATCCATGTGGGGAACGAAAAGACTTTTTTCTGGAAAAAATAGAATAGACGAAGTGCTTCCGAGATAGATGGCTCACTTTATGAGTTATGCCTAATTTCGCTGTTTTTATTTATATAAATACGTTTTGGGTAGGTCGATACAGGCGCCGCATCATCGACTGCGATGTTTTTTTCGAAATCATTCTTTACATTCTGCGGTCTTCTGGGGCATAAATGCGATGCAAATGCCGCTGAACTGCACCTGAATTGAATGCAAATATGTATTTGTAAGTCATGTCTAACAGTGGTGGATTTGGTTTTTTATTAAGTAATTCGACACCTTAAGATGTAGCGGGGGATGCTTGCAAGGTGTTTTAATACGGATTTCATTTTCAACTTTAGGAATCGAGGTAATGCATGAATGAGAATCTCGAAGCTGTAATCAAGGAAATCTGTCAGAAGTACGCCAATGACAGTGCCCGAATGATGGACATCGTTCGCGACGTGCAGTCTGTGTCCGGTGGGGTATCCAAAGATGCCATGCGGATGATTGCTGCAGTCGTTGGTGTTGCGCAGGTCGAAGTGGAGAGCGTGGTTACGTTTTACGCGCATCTTTCCGAACAGAAAAAAGGGAAGGTGGTTATTCGGCTGTGTAATGACTTCATTGACAGAATGTTCGGTGCGGATCGAGTTGCCGAGACTTTTGAAAAAGAGTTCGGCATTCAATTCGGTGAAACCAGTGCCGATGGTCTGGTAACACTCGAGTACACGCCCTGCATCGGCATGTGCGATCAACCCCCGGCGGCTCTGATTAATGACAAAGTCGTTACATGGCTGTCCACCGACATGGCTTCCCGTATCGCGAAAGCGGTAAAGGAAGACGGCGGCATTGACAAACTCAATTTGCCCAACGGTGACGGCAACAACGCCCATCCGCTGGTAAACGCGATGGTTCACAACAACCTGCGCGAAAAAGGCAATTTGATTTTCGAGGAGTTTGTATCCGGTTCTGCGTTGAAAAACGCAGTTGCGGAAACGCCTGTGGAAGTGATTAAAAATATCAAAGCATCGCGCTTGCGCGGTCGCGGCGGTGCGGGATTCCCCACCGGTATGAAGTGGGAATTCACCCGCGGTGCGGACGGCGATGAGAAGTATGTGCTTTGCAACGCTGACGAAGGCGAGCCCGGAACATTTAAAGATCGCGTTATTCTGACCGAAGCGCCGGATTTGATGTTTGAGGGAATGACTGTGGCCGGATATGCTATCGGCGCCAAAACCGGTGTGGTATATCTTCGCGGCGAATATCAGTACCTGACCGCGTTTCTCGAAGACGCGTTGCAAAAACGTAGGGACGCCGGATTGCTCGGTAAGAATATTCTCGGCAAAGACGGTTTTGATTTTGATATTCGCATTCAGATGGGTGCCGGCGCATATATATGCGGTGAAGAAACCGCGCTGATCAGTTCATGTGAAGGATTGCGCGGCGACCCCAAAAATCGTCCTCCTTTCCCGGCACAAAAAGGTTATCTTGGAAAACCCACCAGCGTGAACAATGTGGAGACTTTCTGCGCGGCAGCGAAGATTATGGAAAAAGGTGCACCCTGGTTCGCACAAAAAGGGTCGCAGGGAAGCGCCGGGCTGAAACTTTTCAGCGTATCGGGTGATTGCAAGAAACCCGGTGTGTACGAGCTGCCGTTCGGCACCACAGTGAAAGAGCTGCTGGCCAAAGTGGGTGCGGAAGATGCGATTGCGGTTCAGGTGGGCGGCGCCTGCGGCGTTACCGTTCCTCCCTCGGATTTCGAAAAAGAAATCTGTTATGACCATTTGGCGACCGGTGGTTCGGTGATTGTTATCGGTCCCGGCCGGAACCTGCTCGAACTGGCTCATTCTTTCATGGAGTTCTTCGAAGAGGAGAGTTGCGGTTACTGCACTCCCTGCCGCGTGGGCAACACGTTGCTCAAACGTCGTCTGGAGCGAGTGATAGACGGAAAAGGAATGCCCGAAGATCTTGAATACATGGAGCAGTTGGGTAACACCATTAAGAGCACCAGCCGCTGTGGTCTGGGGCAGACATCGGCCAATCCGGTACTTACCACGTTGGCCAATTTCCGTTCTCTGTACGACGGTCTTGTGAAGAAGAGTGAAGACGGGTTGCAGCCCTCATTCAGCTTGGAAAAAGCGGTGGGGCTCAGTGAATCAATAATTGGACGTAAATCCATTCATCATCACGAGTAGGGAGTACCAAAATGAGCGATAAGATTAAATTTTCCATTGATGATGTCGAGATTGAAGGCGAAGTGGGCCAAACTATTATGGAAGCCGCGGATGCCGCCGGTGTGTACATTCCGAGATTGTGCGCCAGCAAGAATCTGACTCCCCACGGCAGTTGCCGTGTATGTACGGTGAAAGTGAACGGTCGTTCACAGGCTGCATGCACACAACCTATAGCTCCGGGTATTATAGTTGAAAACGATACCGACGAGCTTAAGGGGCATCGCCGCAGTATTGTTGAGATGCTGTTTGTCGAAGGCAATCACTATTGTATGTTCTGCGAGAAAAGCGGCAACTGTGAACTGCAGGCGGTTGCCTATCGATTAGGGATTGCCGCACCGGCACACGAATATCTGTTCCCCAACAGAGATGTGGATGCCACGCATCCGGAAATTTTCATCGACAGAAACCGTTGCATCCTGTGCGGTCGTTGTGTAAGGGCCTCAAAAGAACTCGACAACAAGAATGTGTTCCAGTTTGTCGGACGCGGTATCGAGAAGAAAGTGGCAGTGAACGCCGACGCCAATTTGTCCGATACGGACATGGCCGGTGTCGATATGGCGGCTTCTTCTTGTCCGGTGGGCGCTATCCTTCGCAAACGCGTCGGGTTCGCCATTCCCGTGGGTGAAAGACTTTATGACGCCAAACCGATTGGTTCCGAGATTGAATCCAATCGTGCAGAGAATAAGTAGGTGACACCATGACCAAACCAAAAATTGCGACGACATCTCTGGCCGGTTGTTTTGGTTGTCATATGTCCATTCTGGATATTGATGATCGAATTTTGAAACTTGTCGAATTGATTGAATTCAATAAATCTCCGGTCAACGACATCAAAAAATTCACCGAACGTTGTCTGGTGGGCCTGATTGAGGGCGGATGCTGCAACGAAGAAAACGTACATGTGCTGCAGGACTTTCGCAAAAACTGCGATGTGCTGATTTCCCTCGGCGATTGTGCAATCATGGGCGGTATTCCCGCCATGCGCAACAGTGTTCCGCTGAAGGAATGCTTCGAAGAAGCGTATCTGAACGGGGTGACGGTGTTTAATCCGGCTGGTAAAATTCCCAGCGACAAAGAGTTGCCTTTGTTGCTCGATCGGGTATATCCCTGCAGCGAAATTGTGAAGATGGACTACCACATGCCCGGATGTCCTCCGTCAGCGGATACGATTTGGGAAACGTTGGTGGCATTATTAAACAACAAACCGCTCGACTTGCCGTACGAGCTCGTGAAGTACGACTGAGCGAGGAGGTCAACCGTGACTAATAAAATTACAATTGAACCGGTTACCCGCGTTGAGGGGCACGGAAAAGTGACCATCCATCTGGATGACAACAAACAAGTGACCGACGCGAAACTGCATATTGTGGAATTCCGTGGATTTGAGCGATTTATTCAGGGACGCCCCTTCTGGGAAGTGCCGGTGACCATTCAGCGTCTGTGCGGAATTTGCCCGGTGAGCCATCATCTGGCGGCTGCAAAAGCGATGGATATTATCGTTGGTGTCGATAAACTGACACCCACCGCTGAGAAGATGCGTCGCTTGATGCATTACGGTCAGATGTTTCAGTCTCACGCATTGCATTTCTTTCACCTTTGTTCTCCTGATTTGCTATTCGGTTTCGATGCAGATGTGGCTATTCGCAATGTGATCGGCGTGGCGGAAAAATTCCCCGAACTGGCGGTACAGGGTGTGATGATGCGCAAGTACGGGCAGGAAATCATTAAAATGACTGCCGGTAAGAAAATTCACGGAACCGGCGCCATTCCCGGCGGTATCAACAAAAATCTGTCAATTGAAGAACGTGACACGCTGCTCAAAGAGCTCGACCAGCAGATTGAATGGTCGAAGGGTGCGTTGAAAATTGCGAAAGATTATACGGTTGAGCATCTGGAACTGGCAAAGGAATTTGCTAATTTCGATTCCAACCATCTCACCCTGATTCGTGAAGATGGTGCCATGGATTTGTATCACGGCAATCTGCGCGCAATTGACAAAGACGGAAACAAAATATTCGATCAGGTGAATTACCAGGGGTATCATGAGTATATCGCCGAGGAAGTCCGCGACTGGTCGTATATGAAGTTCCCGTTCATCAAGTCTATCGGCAATGAAGACGGCTGGTATCGAGTGGGACCGCTGGCGCGTGTCAATGCCTGTGATTTCATCGATACGCCCGTCGCAGAAGAAGCGCGCAAGGAATTCATGGCGGTGACGAACGGCAAACCCAACAATCTTTCATTGGGCTACCACTGGACACGCATGATTGAATTGGTGCACTCGATTGAAAAAATCAAAGAGCTGCTGAACGACAGTGATCTTCAGGGAGAAGATTTGGTGCTTAAGGGGGAACGTCGAGAAGAAGCGGTCGGTTTGATTGAAGCGCCGCGCGGTACGTTGTTCCATCACTACAAAGTGAATGAGAATGATCAGGTGACCATGTGTAACCTGATCGTATCGACGACCAGCAACAATGAGCCGATGAACCGTGCAGTCTCAGGCGTGGCAAAAAAATACCTGTCCGGTGTGGAAATTACGGAAGGATTGCTCAATCATGTTGAGGTCGCCATTCGGGCGTACGATCCCTGTTTGTCCTGCGCGACACACGCGCTTGGCAGAATGCCGCTTGAGGTGAAAGTTGTGGATTGCGCCGGCAACGTGCTGGATAAAAAATCGACCAACTGAACTGAGTGCTGAATGAATGAGGCTTCGACCATTTTACTGATCGGATACGGAAACCCAGGCCGTCTGGATGATGGCCTGGGGCCCGCGTTGGCGGATGCCATTGAGGCAAAGCGGATTCCCGGGGTAACGGTGGATTCAAACTACCAGCTCTCAGTGGAAGACGCGGACGCCATTGCCAGGCACAACATTGTATTGTTTGTTGATGCCGATGTGCAGGGCAGGGAGCCGTTCTGGTTCGGCAGAGTGGAGCCCAAAAAAGAAGTCAGTTTTTCCAGCCATAGCATTAGTCCCGAAGCGTTGATGGACATGGCCAACAATCTGTTGGAGGGTGAAACGCGCGGGTACATTTTGGGCATCCGGGGATACGAGTTCAATGAATTCGGTGAACGGCTGTCTGCAAAGGCGTCGGCCAACCTCGCGGCGGCGGTGCAATTTGTGGAGAAGGCGATTGCCGAGAAAGAATTTGATCAGTATACTTCGGTGTATAAAAACGCATAGCGATTGACTGTGGTGGTTTTTATGACTGCCATCGAAAAGTTTGGAGATAGGTAATGAAAGACGGAAAGTATGTAGTGCTCTGTGTCGATGATGATCCTGATTTTTTAGAATCATCGAAGATTTTTTTGGAAGCCAATGACTACATCGTTGAGACGGCTCCCAGTGCGGAAGAGGGATTGAAAAAATATAATGATTGTAACCCTGACCTCATCATTCTGGATTTAATGATGGAAGAAGTGGACGCGGGTACCAATCTGGCCAAGGAATTGAAACTGGCCAACAATACCGCGCCGGTATACATGTTGAGCTCTGTGGGCGATCAACTTAATATCAGTACGGATTTCAGCGCGTTGGGGTTGCGCGGTGTTTTTCAGAAACCGCTCGATACCAAAAATGTTCTGAAAACTATCCGCGCAGCTCTCGAACAATAGACCATTCCTTACATGACTGAATACATTCGGGTGACCCTTGATTTGACCGGTATTTTGCAAGGGGTCGGGTTCAGGCCCACCCTTGCGCGGCTGGTGGCCACGGCCCGATTGAGCGGATGGACCCGAAATCAGTCGGGCTGCGTACGGTTGGTATTGGCGGGCGAAAAAACGGCGGTAGAGATGTTTATCGCCGATCTTCCCGCTAATCTGCCGTCTCAAGCCCGCCTGGAAACTATGCGGGTAGTGTCCAGAGAGCCACTGCCGCCGGATTCCACCGGTGAGGCATTTTTAATTCTCGACAGCGTTTCGGCGGACAAAATTCGCATCAGCATTCCGGCTGACCTGGCGATGTGTAATGCCTGTATGCGCGAAGTGCTCGACAGGGAAAGCCGCTTCTACGGATATCCGTTCACCACCTGTACCCATTGCGGACCTCGGTATACGGTTGTTGAAACAATGCCGTACGATAGAGAGCGCACTTCATTGAAGGCGTTTCCCTTGTGCCATGACTGCAGCCTGGAGTATACCGACTCGTTCAATCGCCGGTTTCACGCGGAGAGTATTGCATGCCCCAAGTGCGGGCCGTCCCTTTCCTTTCATGATGGGGAAGGGCGTCAGGTGCAGGGCGACCCGTTGCGACTGGCTCGACGCGCCTTACATGACGGTAAGATTGTTGCAGTTCGCGGTATCGGCGGCTTTTTGCTGGCTGCGGATGCATTCGAAACCGAGGGACTACGAACACTTAGAGAAAAAAAGCAGCGCCCGGCCAAGCCGTTTGCGGTGATGGCGCGTAATCTGGATGTGGTTTCGCAATACTGTCACCTGAATGATGCGCAGGAAGAAATACTCCGCAGTTCGAAAGCGCCGATAGCGATTTTGGACCTGAAAGAAGAATTCATTCACCACGAGGCGTTTTCAATGCTGGCGCCGCACACCGGAACCCTCGGTGTGATGCTGCCGACAACGCCGTTGCATCTGTTGCTGGCACAGGCGCTGGAGGGAGATGATACGCCGAATCTGGATTTGCTGATGATGACCAGCGGAAATCGCGGCGGCGAACCCATTTGCATCTCGAATGAAGATGCGTTCGAGCGGCTTCGGGGGATTGCGGATTATTTTTTGTGTCACAATCGAGAAATTCGATTTCGGTGCGATGATTCACTGGTTCGGTACACCGCCGGAAAAATGCGTGTCCTTCGCCGTGCCAGAGGGTTTGCACCTACCGCCCTGCGACTGCATCGACCGTTGCGCGGCAAGTATCTGGCATTCGGCGCGGATTTGAAAAACACAGTGGCGTTGGGGTTCAACGGTGAGATTGTGATGTCTCCCCACATCGGCGATTTGGAAACGGTTCCGGCGATAGACGGGTTGGAACGGGTTATCGGCAAATTCCCCGATTATTTTCATCAGCAACCCAATGAAATCATCGTGGATATGCATCCGGATATGCAGTCGGTTCGTTTGGGGCGGCAATATGCGAAGCGTTACGGATTGCCGGTTCGCGAAGTGCAGCATCATCACGCCCACGCTGCGGGGTGTATGGCGGAGCATGGGTTGGAGACCGCTTTGGGATTGGTTTTTGACGGGACCGGTTATGGCACGGACGGTCGTATTTGGGGGGCGGAGCTGCTGCATGTATTTCCCGGTGGCTTTGAGCGGATGGGAACGTTTAAAAGTGCTTCGCTGCCGGGGGGAGATGCGGCGGTGGTACATCCGGTGCGGCAGTTGATTGCCCGCTGGGTCGATGCCGGCGCGACAGTGAATGAGCAGTGGTTGAAGCGCCTCGATATAACGGATGAACAGTTCAACCTGTGGCGACTCCAATGCGAAAAGCGGATTAACACCGTGCAAACCCATGCCGCAGGACGTGTGTTTGACGCGGTGTCTGTTCTGCTCGGGGTGTCACCGAATCGCATTTCGTACGAAGGACAAGGCGCCATTTGGCTGGAGGCCGTGGCGAAACGCTGTCGCGAGAGGGCGGTTCGGCTGCCGTATCGTGCGGAAATTGTGAAGAATCGTTTTGAGGTAGATTTTTCGGCGTTGTTTTCGAATTACGCATCAAAAGCACCGGATGCGGAAAAAGTCGGGGCGCTGGCCCTTGGGTTTCATCAGGCTGTGATTGCCGCGGGTACGGAAATGGCGTTGTTCGGGCGTGATATGACCGGGGAGAACAGGGTTGTTCTGAGCGGTGGGGTGATGATGAATCAGATCGTGGCGGAGGGAATGAATGAAAGTTTGAAAAGCCGTGGATTTGAAGTATTCTTGCCCAGTCTGGTGCCGGTGAATGACGGGGGAATTTCGCTCGGCCAGATTTTCGCAATTGGAGGAAAAAAATAATGTGTTTAGCAGTACCCATGAAGCTCACCGCAATTGACGCGACCGGCAAAGGCGTTTCAGAATTGGAAGGTACAACATATTCCGTTGATTTGTCTCTCACCCCGGATGCGAAGGCGGGGGACTACCTTATCGTGCATGCGGGGTTCGCGATTGAAAAACTCGATCAGGAGGAAGCGGACGAACGGTTGAAGCTGTTTGAGGGAATGGCGCAGATGTATGCGGAACAGGACACTGCGAAATGAAGTATATCGACGGGTACCGTCAGGGTGACGCCGGTAAGTTTTTGGGAAAACGCATTGTCGAAAACGCCGCATTGCTCGCAGATAAACACGAACCCATTTATATCATGGAGGTTTGCGGCAGTCATACCATGGCGATTTCCCGATTCGGAATTCGGGATTTATTGCCTCCCAATGTGAAACTGCTGAGCGGCCCAGGTTGCCCGGTGTGTGTGACCGATGCCGGGTATATAGACGCCGCACTTTCGTTGGCCCGCAAAGATGTGATTATTGCCACGTTCGGCGACATGGTGCGGGTTCCCGGCAGTAAAAAGTCATTGGCAGACGTTCGCAGCGAAGGCGCCGATGTTCGTATTTGCTATTCCCCCGCGCAGGCGATAACACTGGCGCAGGAGAATCCGGAACGCGAAGTGGTGTTTATGGCTATCGGGTTTGAAACCACGATGGCGCCGGTGACCACGCTGATTCCGTCGGCCGAGGCGTGTGGGCTTACCAATCTGTCGCTTTTAACTGCGTTCAAGCTGGTTCCCCCCGCGTTGAATGCATTGATTGCCGATGCCGAAGTGAAAGTTGATGCATTTATCTGCCCCGCACATGTCAGCGCCATTATCGGTGCTGAGGCGTACCGGCCTTATGTGGAAGAACGAGGCGTTCCCTGTGTGGTTTGCGGGTTTGAACCCCTTGATATACTGTACGGAATAGACAACATCGTTTCGCAGTTCCTGAACGGCGAATGTGCGTTGGTCAATCAGTACAGCCGAGTGGTGACCGATGCGGGAAATGCTACGGCCCAAAAGCTTTTTGAAACTTTTTTAACTCCTGTGGATGCCGGATGGCGGGGAATCGGTGTGATTCCGATGAGTGGTATGGGCATTCGTGAGCAGTATGAAAAATATGACGCGGCCAAACGGTTCGGCGTATCTACCGATGGGGGATCACCGGATCCGGGGTGTATGTGCGGTGACGTGTTAAAGGGAAAAATCATACCTTCCGATTGCCCGATGTTCGGCGATGCCTGCACGCCGCAAAATCCCGTCGGCCCATGTATGGTGAGTTCTGAGGGAAGCTGCGCCGCCTATTTTAAGTACGAGAGGTAAGAACCCGTGGATGAAAAGAAAAGAATTTTGTTGGGTCACGGCGGCGGCGGTTTGCTGACACGTAATCTGATTGACGAAGAAATTCTGAAACGTTTCGGCGATGGGCCGTTGCGCGGGTTGCCCGATGGCGCACTGCTGCCTTCCATTGACGGAGACATCGTTTTTTCCACCGATAGCTTTGTAGTTTCTCCCGGGTTTTTTCCCGGTGGGAATATCGGGGATTTGGCAGTGCACGGCACAGTGAATGATATTGCAGTGAGCGGCGCGACACCTCTCTGGTTGTCGTTGGCGCTGATTATTGAAGAAGGGTTGCCGTTGGCATCACTACAGACGGTGCTCGATTCAGTGCGCACAGCCGCGGACAATTGCGGTGTGCAGGTGGTTACCGGCGACACAAAGGTGGTGCGTAAAGGGCAGTGCGATGGTCTGTATGTGAATACTGCAGGAATCGGCAAAAAAATCGCAGGGTTCAATCTCGGTTCATCACAGGTTCAAACTGGGGACCGCGTGCTTGTCAGCGGCAATCTGGGCGATCACGGCATGGCGGTGATGGCTGCACGAGAGGGACTGGGCAATGGTGCATTGAAGAGTGATTCCGCACCGGTGCATCGCTTGGTTCATGCCCTGTCGCCATTTGCCGCGGACGTTCGGTTTATGCGTGACCCCACACGGGGCGGTATGGCGGCCACATTGAATGAGATTGTTGATGGGGCGGATGTCGGAATTTTACTCCGTGAAGATTCGCTGCCTTTTTCTGCCGGTGCCAAAGGGTTGGCTGAAATGCTGGGGTTTGATTTGTTGCATGTTGCTTCTGAAGGTCGAATGATGTGCATTTGCAGTGCTGAAGCGGCGGAACAGGTGATCGAAAAATGGCGTTCGCTTCCCGAGGGAACAGACGCATGCGAGATTGGTCGTATTACCGAAGACAGTGGTCGAGTGATATTGGAAACCGGAATCGGCGGAAAACGAATTGTGGATGTGCCGCAAGGGGAATTATTACCGAGGATATGTTGAGATGCATGAGTTAAGCCTTGCTCAGTCAATGATTGAGCAGTTGATGGATGTGATGGAAAAAGAGGGCGAACAGTTTCAGAAGATTGAACACATCTCACTTGAACTCGGCTCAATGAGTGGGGTGGATCGCGATGCGTTTGAATTTGTGTTTCCGTTCGCGGCGGAAGGAACGCCGGCCGAAGGAGCGATTCTTTCTTTTAATGAAGTTACCGTACAGGTACGGTGCAGGTTGTGCGATAAAGTGACATCGCCGGAGTATCCGTTTGTTGCGTGCAATGAATGCGGGGCAACAGATACCGAAATTATTTGCGGAAAAGAGTTTAAAATTACCCAGATGGAGGTCAGCTGATGTGTGAAGATTGCGGATGTATGGAAGGCAATGAGCGTGCGTATTTTGCGAGCCGGGACGGCCACGATCATGATCATGGCCATACGCATGTACATAGGGCCGGAGAAATTCATATACACATTCATATCGACCGGGACGCGCATGTGCATGTCCACGCCGGAGGTGAAGCACCTGCCCACACACATACACATCCCCACGCGCATACGCATTCTCACTCCCATGAGCATGATGAGCACAGCCATATTCATGATCACAGTGATACTCACGATCACGGTCATAGCCACGATCACGGTCATAGCCACGATCACGGTCATAGCCACGAACACACTCATGAACACGGCCATACTCACGATCATGTGCATAGCCACGATCATGCTCACGCGCCGCTTCCGTCTCAGGCACGACGCACAAAAACAATTGCCTTGGAAACCAGTGTGCTGGCGCAGAATGATGTGCTGGCAACAAAGAACAGGCAGTGGCTGAAGGAAAAGGGCGTGGTGGCTATCAATCTGATTTCTTCTCCGGGGAGCGGCAAAACGTACTTGCTTGAAAAAACACTGGATGCGCTTCAGGGAAAGATTCCGTGCGCAGTGATCACCGGCGATATGCAAACCGACAACGATGCGCGACGTATGATGGGCAAAGGGGCACCGGTGGTGCAGATTGAAACCCGCTCTGCGTGTCACTTGAGTGCGCAGCAGATTGAAGAACAGCTGGAACCGGTTGTTTCCGGAGGCGCGAAGTTGCTGTTCATTGAAAATGTCGGAAACCTGGTGTGCCCGGCGGCCTTTGACCTGGGGGAACTACAGAAGATAGCGTTGGTTTCGGTTGTTGAAGGCGAGGACAAACCAGTGAAGTATCCGGTATTGTTTCATGGCGCGTCGGCAACATTGCTTACCAAGACAGATTTACTACCGCACCTGGATGTTGATATTGAGAATTACAAGAAATCCGTTTTAAAAGTTCAGCCCGGCGCACAAATCATTTCTTTGTCGGCCAAAAGCGGAGAGGGGATGGAGGAGTGGTTGCGCTATTTGGAAAAATTGGTCGATGGTATCTGATATTTGTGTCGCTCACATATTTGCGACCTGACACCACGGAGTAGCACTGTGTTTGCAACAGAGCGAGAACAACTCGAACAAGATATTGAAACCTTTGCTGCGATATACGGCAATGAACGAAGTGCGCTGATTTCGATTCTGCAGGAAGTGCAGCGTAAACATAAGCATGTGTCCCAGTACGCTATGCAGGTGATTGCACACGTATTGGATATTCACCCGGTCGAAGTGTACAGCGTTGTTTCTTTTTATCATTTTTTAAGTGAAGAGCCGAAGGGGCAATATGTGATTTCGTTGAGTGATTGTGTTGCCCACAACGCCGATGCAAAACGCGCGCTGGCCAGACAGCTCCAGAATGATCTGGGAATCGGTTTCGGAGAAACCTCTTCGGATGGCCGATTTACGCTCGAAAAAATCGGCTGTATCGGAATGTGCGATCAAGGCCCGGTGTTGCGGGTGAATGGACGAATTTACACCGAGGTGACCGCCGACCGGGTGGGAGGATTGATTTGCGATTGTGCGTCTGACATTCCGTCCGGTAGCATCTGTGATATCGGGGAGAGCATATAATGAAAAGTTCGGTTGTCAGCAAGCTGACATTTGAGCAGGTGGATCCCGATGTCGGGTTGCGTTCTGCAATCGATTCATCTCCTGAAAAGATTATTCAAACTGTATTGGACAGCGGATTGCGTGGACGCGGCGGTGGGGCATTTCCGGTGGGTAGAAAGTGGCAGGTATCTCGGAGTGTTCAGGCGCCACAGAAGTATGTTGTATGCAATGCGGCGGAAGGAGAGCCGGGGTCATTCAAGGATCGCGCGATTTTGTCAGGTTATGCGCAACTTGTTTTTGAGGGAATGACCATTGCGGCGCTTGCGGTGGGCGCGCAACGCGGCATTATGTATCTTCGGGGTGAATACGGATATATGGCCGCTCATATGGAATCGGTATTGGCGGCACGTCGGAAGTCGGGTTTGCTGGGGAAGAATATTCTCGGTAAAAAAGGGGTGCATTTTGATATTAAGATTCAGTTGGGAGAAGGTGCATACGTCTGCGGTCAGGAAACGGCGCTGATTGAGTTTCTTGAAGGGCACCGGGGCGAACCGCGAAATCGACCTCCGTACCCCGCGGTAAGCGGTTATCGGGGGTGTCCCACAGTGGTGCAGAATGTGGAGACATGGGCCTGGGTGACCTGCGTCATGGCTCGAGGCGCATCCTGGTTTAAGAATTTGGGAACAGATGAATCTCCGGGACTGAAACTGTTCAGCGTATCGGGAGACTGTAAGCGTCCGGGGGTGTACGAGTTTCAGTTGGGGCTTTCCATTGCGGAGTTGTTGGATGTGGTCGGCGGGGAAGACGCGAAAGGAGTTCAGGTGGGCGGCGCCTCCGGAACCATGATTCCGCAGTCGCAGTTCAGAAGAAAAATCGCCTTTGAAGATTTACCTTACGGCGGAGCGGTATTTATCTTGGGGGAGCATCGCGACATGCTGGAAGTGGCCGGAAATTACCTGGAGTTTTTTACCAAGGAGTCCTGCGGACAGTGCACGCCATGTCGCGAAGGCACGCGCAAATTGCTCGACGGAGTGAATCAACTTCGGGAGGGACGTTGTCGCGCATTGTATTTGGAGCAATTGATTTCGCTTGGAAAAACCATTCAAATGGCATCGAAATGCGGACTGGGGCAATCGAGCCCGCAGGCGTTTTTATCTATTGTGGAACATTATCGGGAAGAGCTGATGGGAAGGGTGCGAATCGATGAGTAGTCAGTCCTACGACAAACACCGGGTTCCGGTGAGTCAGCGGCATATGTCGAAAGAGGCATCGCAAACCAGCGACGGTCGCATGGTAACCGTTTCATTCGATGGGACCGATGTACAGGTTGCACCGGGTACCACCATTCTGGACGCCGCCCAGAGGGTAGGTGTGCGTATTCCCACCCTGTGTACGCACGAGGATTTATGCGTGGTTGGAAATTGCAGAATATGCGTGGTCGAAGTGGAGGGCCGCGACGCTTTGCAGGCGGCATGTGCGTTTCCGGTGACTGAGTCGATTCGAGTGACGACGCAGTCGGCGAAAATTCGAACCGCGCGTCAGCACATGATACAGCTTCTTCTCGCACATCACAGCGGTGATTGTTTTTCATGCAGACGCAACGGTACATGTGAGTTGTCGTCGCTGGCGGCGGAGTTCGGGGTGGACTCTGTGGCATTTGAAAAGAACGCCGATGGTCGAACACAGGATTATTCCTCGTTGGCATTAAGTCGCGATATGAATAAATGCGTGTTGTGTCGCCGTTGTGTTCGCGCCTGCATTGACATGCAGGAGGTGGGGGTGATGGAAGCGGTGGGGAAGGGTGATCATATTGAGATTGAGACATTTGGAAACAAGCCGTTAAAAGATGTGGTGTGTATCGGTTGCGGTCAATGTGTAGCGCGTTGTCCGACTGCGGCCTTATCTTATCCGGATGAAACCTCAAAGGTGTGGGAGGCGATCGACCATCCACAAAAGCATGTGGTGATACAAATTCCGGTGAGCGTTCGGGCGTCAATTGGGGAAGCCCTCGGAAATTCGCCGGGAACCGCTCTGGGAGAGCAATTGGTTTCTCAGCTGTATCGAATGGGATTCAGCAGAGTGGTGGACGCTCAGTTGGGTGTGTCCCTGGCGATTCAGGAACAGGCCATGGAGTTGATGTCTTTGCTGTTTTCAACAAAAGCGCGCAAAGGGGCAATAGAACGGATTGTATTTTCCAGTAACTCCAGCGGTTGGGTACGGTACATGGAGCATTTCCTGCCGACGTTTCTACAATATCTGTCGCCGTTGAAAAGTCCGGAACAACTCATGGGAACAATTGTGCGAACTCATTACGCTGCACATTTCGGCATTGACTCCTCGTCAATTGTCAGTGTCGCAGCGGTTCCGTGTGCATCTAAAAAAGTGGAGGCGGCCGGCCCTTTGGCGCTTACCAATGGGTACCGCAATATTGATTATGCGATTACCACGCAGGAACTCGCGAAGATGATACGAGAATCGGGCGCCCATTTGGCGTCGCTGCCGGCACAGTCGTTTGATAGTTTGATTGAACCGACGGCGATTTCCACGTTTTCACCGTTTCACAGCGTGTTGCATATGTTAAGCGGGGTGCTGTTTAAAATGATTACCGGCTCCCGTTTGACGAAAGAAGTTTCAATTGAATATACCGCGCCGTTTAATCTGCCGGGGGCATACATGATGAAAATTCCGATTGATAAGGTGTCTCCTGATGTTTCAGCAGTACTTGGTGAAGACGCGGATCCGTCTCAAATGGTAGGTCAATCGCTGGTGTTCGGAAAATGCGAAGGGACGGCGAATGCCAAAAAAGTAATCGAAGATATTTGCAAAGGCGGCGCATTTTCGTCTTGTCACTATATCGAATTTCTGGCGTGTCCAGACGGATGTCTCGGAGGCGGTGGTCAACCTGTTCCGACGAATAGAACGATACGTCAGGCGCGAAAAGAGGCATTTCCCCTGCAGTTGGCGTATCCCGACGATATTGATTCTTATATAAAAGACCTTCACACCCGCTGCCTTCAAAAGAGTCTATCCGGCGGGTTTAATCGCGATCACCTTTTTACCAGCTACACCCCAAGAGGGAAGTTTATCAAATAGATTCCCCCTGGAATGACCGGCGAAATCTATTTAAAATGCACGCATGACTGATTTTTATCTGATTATTTTGTTACCGATTATCTGGATTCACTTTGTGCTTTCTATGGCAACCCTCTTCTCGACGCCTGACAACCGTCCGGTAAGGGTGGTTCGCATTGGATTGTTCACATTGGTGACAGGCGCGATGGCCCTCTTTTTAATGATGAAGGCGGTTTTCCCCTTAACGATTGTCGTCCCCGTGCTTTGGACCATTTTAATACTGCAGGGCGTATTCCGTTTGCGATGGGTAAGCGAATTTTTGTTCATATGCGCCGCTGCTCTGTGTATTGTTGCCATTGCCAGTCTGGCGACACCGACCACCACCTGGGGAGACGGCTACAAAATAATAGGGTTGGTATTTCTGCCTTTTTGTGTGTTTTTTTCTACGCTGCTCTATCATCAGATTCGCTTCAAGCCGCTTTGGGTTGCTGCAAAAATGATCGTCGGTGTATCTTCAATCGCCGCCTGTATCTGGCTGTCAGTAACGCTTCCTCCCAAAGCAGACTTCGCCGAAGCAGACTTCGCTGTAACATTGGTGGCCATCAACGCGGGCCTGATCCAACTCATCGAAGGCATTGCGGCGTGGGTGGCTGCAAAGTCGATTACGGATGGCGTTTAAAAATCCGGGGAGTTGTATAAAAAATATCTTAAATAGCGGTAGGTCGATTTTGCGCCATCGGCGGTGTACACTGTAATTGTATATACATCATTGCATATGCGGTTTGTTTTTAACTCCAGTAAATCGGTGGGAACAATACACAACCACAAGGCACTTTCCGTGCAGGCGGTTCGCTGGTCAGCGTATGTTTGTGTCCCATATAATTCTTCATCTATAGATGCAAACAACCGACACGCGTCAGTATTTACATTTTCAGCGAACACGCTACAGGTAAGGTTGTCTTCATTCCGTAAACCCGCTTCCATGCATGATTCATCATCTTCGTCCATATAGTAACGAATATTGATTCGCTCCAGGCAATCCACTTGCTGCGCGCATTTTCCGTGGGCAACGGTGCCGTTCGAAGACGTCATCACAAACTCGTTCACTGGTTTGCTCATTGAGATGTTCCCCGTTGAGTCTACAGAAATGTCAACCGATCCGCTGCTGTCGATATATTCCATCGTATGATACCCCGGGTCACACCCTTCACCCATCAGCACTGTATGCGCCATGATAAAAACCACCGCAAGCTGAAGCGTCGGCTTTGTGCGGCTTCCTTTTTTGCTTCTATGTTGTCTATTGCACCTCTTCATATGGTCCACCCCAATTCAAAATCGATTGATCCCATCGGCATCGGCGTCAGCGATTCGTCAGTATATCTGACGTATCCGCTTTGAAATTTTTGTTTGTGAAACAGCGGAAGTAATGCTCCCCCGTGCAAGCCGACGCCGATCAGGAACCGACTGATTCGCCAGCGATATCCCAATTCGACTTGCGGATAGAAAATGCCCTTATCCCATGTATAGTATGCATGTCCGTCTCGTTTGCCGGCGCCGTGTAAATACTCCGCCCATACCCCCAGGTAAAATCCTTTTAGAGGAATGCCTTTATTTTTGAAATATCTGCGAACGCCAAAGGCGATTCCGGGGCTAAACGCAAAATGGGAATCTTCTCCGAGCATGGCCAAGGCCAAAAGCCCAAGATTCATCAGCCGAAATCGACCCCCCAAAGCGGTTTTTCGGCCGTATTCAACCGCGATGGTCGACCCCATGGTAAACTGTGACATTGTGTTTAGATATACACCAATGTCTTTATCGGGTGGTACCTGCGCGGGAGCGGCGGCTGCTTCATGTAGGCCGACCAGCAATACAGAAACCAATACGCAAATCATTGTGATGCTTCGTTTTTCCGTCATGTACAACTTCAGCTGCAAATCGTATGCCTACATGATTTCGATGTTTGTTTGAAAACCATGCCCTCGTCTGAAAGGTGCTGCCACCCAGCGCGATACGCAGTGTCCCTGGTCACCAGCGACATATCGGCCGTAAAAGCCGACTGTATTGTAGTGTTCTCCAGATGCGAATACGGTGTCCGGCTGTTGTCATTTTTTCACGCCTGTTTCATTCGCTGTATTAAAGTTGCGACGGAATCAAGCGCGAATTTTTACTCCTCGGAGCATCGGCTCAATCGAAAAATGAACGTTAAATTTGTGATTTCAAATCAACGTATGAGCCGTGAAACGGTCTGCGGTTGATGAAGAAGTACGGGGTGCCGTTGACGCCGAGTTTTTCTCCATCAGCTTTGTCTAACAGCACTTTGGCAATAACTTTTTCAGAGGTCAAATCGGTGTTGAATTGTTCAATATTAAGTCCGATCTCCTCTGCCAGTTCGGAAAAAATATCATCGGTCAGCTCTTCGGCGTGGCCGTACAGAAGATCGTGCATCTCCCAGAATTTTCCTTGCAGTCGTGCGGCTTCTGCCGCCTGGGCAGCCATTTGAGAATAGGGGTGATAGTCCAATGGAAAATGCTTGAAATACACTTTCAGCCGATTGGGGTGAGCACGAAGCAACCGCTGTAATTCCCGGGCCGCTTTTTTGCAGAATGGACATTGGAAATCAGAAAAGACGATGATTTCAGTGCGCGCTCCGGAATGTCCCGCCATCGGCGTATTGCTCAGGGGAATGGATTCTTTAGAAAACGCGCATGAGACTGATGTAAAACACAGCGCAACTAACAAAATTATCGCGGATGTATGAAATAATTTCATATTACTGCAATACAATCTCCTTCCCCTCCGGATCAAGTAAAAGGTGTTTGATAGAATTGGAATTTGTGGTTCCCATTTTCTATGTTTTCCATATAATAAAAAGAATGGGAGATAACTCTGCAATGTACAATCAATATAATGCATATCCGACCGCGCTCGAAGACGTTGGTGACACAGCGCAGGGAACCGCAACAATTGGCGGGTTTCGTTGGGAAATCGCTGAAGATCATTTGTATTGTTCCCAGCGCTTTTTGCAGCTGCTTGATATTGACCGGGAATCATATCTGGAAACCTGGCAGCATTTTGTCGACTGCATCTACCCGGAGGATTTACTTTCATTCGAAGAAGAAATTTCTCAGATTATCACCGGCCGCAATGAAATTGAAGTGCAGTTTCGGGTGGCTACACCTTCCGGAATTAAACCGGCACTGCTTGTGGCGGACGTATTTCGAGATGACCACGGTGACGCCGTTTTATTGGAAGGGTTTGTTCGACATATTACAACCGCCGGCATCGTACTTCCTTCAAAAGTCGCTAAATTGGTGTCCGATACCGTTCACAACGTGAATAATATTTTTACGTCCGTTTTAGGAAGCACCTCAATGATTTCAAGTATGTTGAATGAAGACGATACGACCTCTGAGATTGCTTCCTATCTGGAAGAAATTGAAAGTGAAACACTTCGTGCGGCACTCACTTTGCGGCAGCTGGCTCAGTCCGTGAAGCGTTCAGAGTAACCTTTTATTCTGCAAACGTTTTTTCTCGCGTTTTTTATTTTGCCTTCAATCATTTAAATTGTATGTTAACGCACCGTTACGTAATAATACTGTTTAGCGTAGCATCTGGACTTTCCTTGTGATAGGTGTGAGACAGTTATGTATTTGTGGAAATATTATATTGCGATTGTATTGTTTTTCGGTTCGGTATCCCCAGCTGCCGCGGATGACAGCGTGGGAATGTCAGCCGAGCAGAAAAAAGACGAGGCGATTGAGCATTTCAAGCAAGGGGTGACTCATTTTGATTCGAAAAATTTCGAGGGCGCATTGGAGCACTTTGAGGCGGCCTATGGATTGAATCCCAGCTGGAAATTGTTTTACAATATTGCTCATTGCCAGGCTGCGTTGAAGCTGTACGGGATGGCCGTGGTAACCTTTGAACGCTATCTGGCGGAGGGGGGCGATCAAGTGCCCGATGCACGGCGTGATGAAGTATTGGCGGAGTTGGAGCGCATGCGCAAAATGATCGGAGATATTGAAGTGGTTGCTCCGGACGGATTGCACGTGTATGTCGACAATGTTCATCGAGGTGTTACACCGCTGCCGGGGGTAATTTGTGTTTCCGCGGGATTGGTGCACAGAATTGAGCTGCGAGAAAACGATGCGGTATTATTTGACGCGGAGCGGATGGTTCGTGGAGGAGGTACCGCACGTGTGGAGTATTCGCTTGAGGCGCCGCCCGTACCGCCTTCTGAAAATGATACCGCTGCTGCCGGAACAAATACTGAAATCGAAGTTACCTCACCGCCACCGACGGAAAAAGGACGAAAGAAGTTGTCTCCGGTACCGTTTATCGTCGCATCGAGTGCGACAGTATTGCTCGGGGGAGCCACCATTGCGCTTGCAGCGTATGTGGGGTCAAAAAACGACGACGTTGCGTCGCAGGATGACGCCGATAAGTTGAATACGTTGCGTAAAGTCGGAATCGGAACATTGGCGGGCACGGCCGCGGCCGGTATCACAGCGGTAATCCTAGCGGTATTTACTGACTTTACAGGGAAACCCGAAGAGGCGCCGGTGTCTCTCTACGGTACGCACGAGGGTGGCGGAATCGTCGTCGGCGGTCATTTTTAGGGAGTTGCCCATGTTGAAATCAATGTTGAAAAAGGTTGAATTGAAAATATTGCTGTTTGTACTGATGGTCAGTGTTTCTCCCGCTTGTGTGTTGTTTGACGAGGTTGAGTACGACGAAGAAAACGGTGACTCCGATTCTCAGCCATTGGGCAATGATTACTGGGAGACCGGCTATTGCCCTGGAAATACCGCAGTGGATGCTGCGATGGTATCAGACAACTGCAACGGAATTACGCTTGCCGGATGTTGCGATGCGAACGGGAATGCGTTGTATTGCTATAATAATCGTCTGTTTTGTCAGTCCTGTCAGAGCAATGTCGCGGGCCAAGCCGCCGCCGCGTGTTCGTGGGACTCTGCGCAGTCCTGTTACTGGTGTACCGATGCAGATATGGGAGTGGACCCGAGCGGCGCCTTTCTGAAAGCATGTCCCGCATTTTAGCGCTTCGCACAATCAATCAGTAGGTAGTTAGTCGATAGTATGCATGGTGTAGTTCAGGTTGCTGTCCACCGTATGGATATACAGCTCCTGGTTTGCCGCACTGCCGGTCATCCACGCCGCAGAACCAGCCAACGAAAAGGCATCGTCGCCGCGGTGCAAGTGATGCGAATCAGTGATCAATGTTGCCTCTACCAGCGCATTTCCTTCCGCATCAATTACCATTCCGTACACACCTTGAAAGTCTCCGGAGTAGGTTTCCCATCCGCTGCCGGCTTCTTCGATGAGCCATTGCTCCCACAATACGATGTAGGTATCATTTCCGATTGCCACGAGTTTCGGACGCTGCGCATGGAGATGTGATGAATCATCATAGGATGTCAGCCAGCGCATGTAGTTGGTTACACTGCCGAACGATTGCGCGTCGTACGACGTATCCGGTGTGTTGTTTGAGCTGCTGATGCGCGTCAGCGCCAGATTCATACTTCCGTTGATATCTGCATCGGTTGCGGTGGTGGTTTCGGTGGCATTCAACGCCAGGTATCCGTAAGTCGGGTCATTTTCAATGATCGCCATATTGCCCAGTTGGGTCCAGGTGGTGTTGTTTCCGGTTTCTCCTTTTATGTCGATGATACTGTGATCATTGCCGCCACGGGAGAAAACCACCTGCCGCGGATAGGCATCACCAAGATAATTTTCAAGTATTTCGTTGCCGTCGTACAGCAATCGTTGGTCAAAAGAGTGGCTGCACCATATGGAATCCGTACCGGTAATGGTACCGTTTTCGGCGTTGACAAAAGTTTGCGCGATCAGCTGGTGTCGTTGATTGTCAATATTCGCGTCCGGGTCGCCGTTCCGGGCGTGCACCAGTGCCACCGTTCCGCCGCCGTATAACACCCTGGCCGACGATGCAACCATTGGGTTAATCAGTTTCTGCGCGTTGGCGTCGACCGCGTGGCGCTCTATATCCAGGTCCAGGTTGAACAGCACATCGCCCGAGGCATTCAGTTTGATAAGGCGAACGATATCGGACCGGTACTCATTCAGACCGGGGTATGTGGCATTGATTTCGTCTGCTTCATCCACACAAGTGGCATAATATCGATTGCCCGATTCATCAGAGGAAACCCCCATGATACGATCGAGCTTCGGAATATCGGTCAGTGCTTGGGTTATCTGAAATCCGCCGTTTCCGGCTTTGATGTGAAGAAGTACAAAATTGGATTCGTTGGTGGAGTAGTCCTGAGCCAATACATCCAGTTCGCTGTTTCGTTCAGAGACCACAATCTCCGGTATTTTGCCGTAGCGGGTACTCCATGAACCATGATAGACCAAGTCCTCTTCATCGGCATCGAACGGCGTCAATAAACCCGCCAGCGAAATATCAGGGTCGCTGTCGGACAGCGTGCCCGTATCCTCTTCTGATTCAGAATCGCTGTCACCGTCGGTATCTCCGTCACTGTCGCCATCGCTATCCCCGTCGCTGTCACCGTCTCCATCTGAATCACCGTCGCTTCCATTTCCATCAGAGGAATCATTGTTCCCGCAGGCAACCGTAAATAGCGCCGGTAACAGACAGACTAAAATTAAATGAAGCAAACTGCGTGTCATACTTCACGCTCCTTTATTTGAGGGTTGTTGATTGACTGACCGAAGCGGCTACTCGTATCGATGCGGTGATTCGTACCGATGCGGCATCCTGTACTGATACGGCCATGAATATGGGTTTGACGACTGTGTCGCGTAAATCGGCTCACGTTTAGTCCACGGTGTGCATGGTGTAGTTGAGGGAACTGTCCACCATGTGGATATACAGCTCCTGGTTGTCGGCACTCCCGGTCATCCATGCTGCCGCGCCGTCCAGGACAAACGCGTCATCGCCTCTGTGAAGATGATGCGCATCTGTTAAAAGGGTTGCGCCCACCAGCGTGTCACCCGCTGCGTCAATCACCATTCCGTACACGCCCTGGTAAGTTGCGTTGTATTCCGGCCATCCGCCGTTGTACACAATTGACCATTGCTCCCACAATACCACATACGTGTCATTGCCCAGCGGAACCAGTTTGGGACGTTGCGCATGCAGATTGCTTTCGTCAGTATAACTTGTGAGCCATCGCATATAGTTGGTGGTGGCGTCAAAGCTCTGGCTGTCGTAAGACGCGTCTGGGGAGTTATTGGAACGATTGATGCGTGTAAGAGCCAGGTTCATAGCGCCGTTTACCGAAGCGTCCGTCGCGGTATTGTTCTCGGTGGCGTATAGAGACAAATACCCATAGGTGGCATCGTTCTCAATGACCGCCATGTTTCCGAGCTGGGTCCAGGTGCTGTTGTCACCGATGGCACCTTTGATGTCGATAACGCCGTGAGAGCCGCCCCCGCGGGCGAAGACCACCTGCCGCGGATACGCGTCACCGAGATAGTTTTCGATGATTTCATTACCATCGTAGAGGAGTCGCTGGTCAAAGGAATGGCTGCACCAGATAGAGCTCACAGATGTGATGTCGCCGGTGTCCGCATTAAGAAAGGTTTGGGCGATGAGCTGATGACGGGCACTGACTGCCGAATCGTAATCTCCGTTGCGAGCGTGAACCAAGGCCACGGTTCCGCCGCCCACAAGCAGACGTGACGACGATGCTACCATGGGGTTGATCAGTTTCGCTGCGCTGCTGTTGAAATCATGGCGTGCAATATCGAGGTCGATGTTGTAGAGCACCGTGCCGGCGGCATCGAGTTTGATTACCCGAACAAT
>JAFGXQ010000219.1 GCA_016936575.1 Deltaproteobacteria bacterium | reverse complement strand
CGAAAACAGCCCTTTTTTTATGCAGATATTTTCCGGATTTAAACATGAATTCAAATGGTTACCCATTCAGGGACGGGAACTATCTAAAACAGCAGCTCTGTTCAAATTTTTTGTAATGGCATCCTTCTGTAACATTTCAACAAGGTTTTTTAATACTACGTTGGTGTCAATATATTTCGCGCGTTCGACCCCGATTAAACCCATTTAGTCAGAGTGCTTTCGCAGCCAATCCGCCAGCGCTTCTGTATCGATTTTGCCTCTCGCCAGGTCTAACATAACGCGAATTTTTTGTTCTTTGGTGGCCACAATATCTAGACCATTTAAACATAAAAAAAGTCGCATACACACGTATGCTGTGCGTTTGTTCCCGTCCACAAACGGGTGATTGGACGCGAGTGAAAAGCCGTAGGCAGCTGCCAGATGGTGGAGATCGGCTTTTTTGTAGTGGAACAATTGTCTGAGCGCGTTCAATGCGGAGTCTAATAGTCCAGTGTCTCTAATATCGCGAGCTCCTCCGTGTTCAGCCAGCTGTCGTTCATGAAGTGCGAGGACGACGTCGTCGCGAATCCAAACGGGGAAGTTCATTTTGCTAATACTTTCAGCACGTCGCGGTCTTCGCGCATAATGTTTTCGGCGGTCTCTATCTGCCGAATAAATTCTTCATCATAGGGAGTAAGACGGTATCCATCCGCTTCTTCAACCAGGTACAACTTGTCCCCTTTGGATACTCGCAGTTTTTCCAACACCTCTTTGGGCAACACAACTCCCACAGAGTTTCCCACGGTCGTTATTTTTAAAGCTGTCATTCTAATCCTCCAGAAAGCTGGTTCTGATATTATTATAACACATGTTATAATCACCTCAATGGACAAATCATTCGCCGAGTACTCAAATATACGTTTCGGATCCCTGAAAAGTCTCTTTTATTAAATCAGCACTGTGAGATGGAGAATGTTCATTGCCAAGTTACTGTGACATGGCGCTCAAGATGCGGCATTCGCGACGATGCTTTCCATAATGCTGTCTTGTTAAAAATAAGCTATTTCTGTTCTGGAATCAGTTTGAACGGATAGGTGACAATCACGACCTTTCCGTCAGATGTCGGGGGAAACCGCCATCCCCGCACCGCTTTCGCGATGCAGGTTTCAACCGCTTCATTGTTCAGGTCAGATGCTGAAACCGCCGCCAGTTGCACGGTGCCGTTTCCCTGTATGATGAATTTGATTTTCACTGTGCCGCTCAATGACGGATGGGCGTCGAGCTGCTGTTCATAACACGCTCTCACCGCTGCAATATTCTGGCGGACGGTGACCTTGATAAATTCGCGTGGATACCGGGCGTATCCGCCGCCGGGTGAGGGAGCCGCTGGTTCACCCCGTAATCCAAGCCCGCCGGAATTGCTATCGGCGGGCTCTGTCTGTGCCGGTCCGCAGCCCAGAAAAAAAATGAAAACGATAAGTTTGGCAAAATGTTTCATCGGGCACCTCACGGGGTAATCAACTGAAATTGAGGATAATCTTCGAACAGGAGTGATCGCGGATACTCCGGCGGGGCGGCGAGGTCGTGTTCGCGGAGTGAACAGTTTTGTGTGGGGTTCGTGATTTCGGTGGCATCGTCGAATGTTCCGGTGCAGTCAGGAAGGTCGTCTGTCGTGATGGTTCCCCACGGAGGGCATTCCGCGCCGTCGCCGTCGTGATCCACGCAAACGCGCAACGGCGCTGAGATTCCCACATTGCCCAAGTTGTCGGCAGCGGTTACCGCAACGCAAATCCAACCGTCTTCAATGTTCGAAGCAACGGAATCCAGAGGCGTGCCCATGCAGTTTTCGTTCTGGGAAGGCGGAACCGTGAAAATGCCGGCTGCGCCGTTTCCTGCCGGAATGATACGGGTGGCGGGGCTGCTTGCACAGAGCTGCAGCGGTACACCGGTTGCGGACCCCTGAGTGCAGCTGTTTTCGGGACTCCCTTCCGACAGATCAAATGCCGGTTGGGCGTCGGACACCGCAGGAAGATGGGTGAAGTTGGCGTTCCCCGACGGCTGCAATCCCGCCATATTCACGAGAATCACTTCGTTTGTTGCAGAAGAAATCAGCGACGGGGAAAGCAGCGGATTGATGCTGTCGCAATACCCGTCGTTGTTGGTATCCACAATCACTGCACCGGTCTCGTCGTCGAGAATGAACATCTGAACCGAGTTCGGATTGGCGCCGGATTTGGGTGTTTCGATACCCGGAATCCAGGTGAGTTCATTCCCGAGATCTTCAATTCGCGCACGCAGTTTGAACAATTGAGAAACACACTCTCCGTCATTCGCGGCATCGCTGTACTGAGGGTCTATACCTGATGGATCCCAGCCCCCGAGAGGGTCGAACATCCACGAACATTCGGTATTGCCGTACAGGGCATTGATTCGGGTTTCCCGCACGGATGGCGGATCCAGACTGATCAGCGGCGCGCGATTGTCGAGTGCGACTATAAATCCGTACGCGCTTTGATTTCCGAGTTCATCCTGCGCGCGAATTGTAATATTCGGGTAAATCATATCGTGGGGCAGCACGCGGCTGTCAAACAGACCGCGATAGGTGACGCCGCCGATATATGCGAGTTGAATATCGATTTCTCCGGCAATCGTGGCAACCACGCTTAGCGGGTCAACGCCCGAGGAATCAGAAACGGTTGCGGTAATCTGTACCTGCCCCCCCAGAATCTCGCCGGCTGTCGGAGAAGAGGGCGAAATCACGGGCCCGGTGGAATCCGCCACAAACGAAACGCTTGCTTCGCGAACGACTGAATCCGGCGTGCGGCTGTTGGGCGCCCGAACGATAATGCTGTTGATTCCGTCTATAGACGGTTCGAAGATGGCGTCATCGAAGAATATGGTTCCGCTGAACAGGTTGAATTGTGACTGCGACGGTGACACCAGGGCGCTGATTTCTTTTCCGCTCAGCCATACTTCCAGATCGTTCCATTGAATATTGGCTCCCGGGTCGGGTGCGGCCACCGGGTTGCGAAATACTTGAAACTGCAGTTCCACCGCACCGCCGTGGGATGAGCTGTCTTCGGGCAGATAAAACGCAATCTCCGGTCCATGGTCGACATACGTGATTCGCTGCGCTTCCCCCGCCGCGGGCGGTGACGCCAGAACTGACGCGGTGCAGGTAATTTCGACCTCTCCATTTAAGAAATCGCCCACGTATAAAACTGCTGAATACAGATTGCTTTGGGTGTCCAGTGCGGCAGTCGCGGTTCGCGTGATATCTCCCGAGGTCACTGATATCTGCACCGACTGGGAATCCACCGATTTGCCGGTGTCCGGATTGGGCAGCACCTCGCATTCCACAGACAGTTGATTGGTTGTAATGATTTCGTCACTCGTCAGTGTAGCCAACTCGGGAGCCGGTGGCGACACGATTGTCACGATGGGGCCGAATTCGCTGACAATAATTTCTGAATCAGTCGTTGTGCCGGTATCCGTATCTGATGATGTTTCTGACTCGCTGTCCGTTGACACCGAAGTGGTTGTATCGGTTGAGTCGCTGCTTACCGGTTCGGTTGAATCGCTGTCATCGCTGGACCAGGTGGTTTGCGAGTCAAACTCAACGGTGGGAATTTTGCTTTCGTTTTTACAGGCAATGGCGACGCCGAAACACAAGATGACAACCGCTCGAAAACGCATGGAGACTCCTTACTTTCGATAAAACTACGTGGTTTGATTTAAATGTATCATCGTTTGGGTTCGGAACAACAGTGTTAATTGTACTTTACTGTTCCCAATGTCTTTTTCTGTTTAGCGTCTTCTATCGAAATAAAATTTGTTGTATGACGTGAAATCTGTTTCCTGCGGTTGCGCTTTTGGGGGAGCGGATGAGGACGAGTTGATTGTTTTGACGAGTTGATTGTTTTAAGGATACAACTATGAAAAAGTACGACGCGATAGCGGTAATTGATTTCGGTGGGCAGTACGCGCACCTCATCGCAAATAAAGTTCGACGGCTGAGTGTTCTGGCCGAAATCAAACAACCTGAAGATTCTGTAGAAGAGCTGGCCGGGTACAAAGGGATTATTCTGTCAGGGAGCCCTGCGCTCACGTCCCAGGGAGATGAACCCGGGTTGAATCGGGCTATTCTTGGGGTCGACGTACCCATTTTGGGGCTGTGTTTCGGCCATCAGGAAATCGCCCATCATTACGGCGGCGAAATCGCGTTTCACGGTCGGGAGTGGGGCCACGCCAATTTTCATAAATCGGTGGACCATCCGTTGTTCGAAGGGTTGAACCCGGTGGAGCAGGTGTGGATGAGCCATAATGATTCGGTTGTGAAGGTGGGCGAGGGGTTTGAGGAATTCGGATACACCACCCTTGAAGAAGGCGGGAAAAAGCACGGGTATGCGGCCATCGGCTCTGATATTCACAAGCGTTACGGCGTACAGTTTCATCCCGAAGTAGACGACACCCCGAACGGCGATGTGCTGATTTCGAACTTTGTAAAGAAAATATGCGGGTGTGAGCCTTCTTGGACCATGTCGAGTTATCTGGCCGGTCAGGTGGATCGCATTCGCGAGCAGGTGGGCGAAGGGTCGGTATTTCTTCTTGCTTCCGGCGGCGTGGACTCCACTGTGGCGGCAAAGCTGTTTGCGAAGGCCATCGGGAATGAACGACTGCATCTGCTGCACATCGACAATGGATTGATGCGAAAAGATGAGAGCAAAAACGTGGTTGAGATGTACAAAGCGCTCGGGCTGGACACCAACTTTCATTTTTACGATGCCACAGAAGACTTTCTGACAGCGCTGGGGGATGAAATCTCTCCCGAGGAAAAACGAAAAATCATCGGTAACACCTTTGTTGAAGTGTTCGACAAAAAAGCGCGTGAACTCGGAATCGAAGATCATCTGCTCGGTCAGGGGACCATTTATCCCGATACCATTGAGACCGGCGCCACAAAAAGGTCCGATACCATCAAGACTCACCACAATCGCGTTCCGGTGATCGATGAATTAATCAAACAGGGAAAAGTGATTGAGCCGCTGGCGGATCTGTACAAAGTGGAAGTGCGCGAGCTGGGCGAAATGTTGGGAATTGAGAAAAAAGCGGTATGGCGTCATCCGTTCCCCGGACCGGGGCTGGGGGTTCGTCTGCTATGCAGTGACGGCGCCGCGGTGGACGACCTGGCTGAGGCGACCGCCCATTCCAACAAGGTAGCGAGCGAGTACGGACTTACCGCATTGGCCCTTCCGGTGAAATCCGTTGGGGTGAAGGCGGACCTGCGCACATATGAGCATCCGGTGATTTTGAACGGTGAAACCACATTTGAAAAGTTACAGGAAACCGCCGGACGAATTTTTAAGGAAGTGCCGGGCATTAATCGCTGCATCTGGAACCTGAATGACGTTGCTGTGACCGAGGCGGTGCCGCTGGCGGCAACGATGACCAAAGCGCGGCTGGATATGTTGCGGGAGGCGGATGCGCTGGTGATGAACGGGCTGCGCAAACACGGATTGTACGATTCTATCTGGCAGTGCCCCACCGTGTTTATCCCATTGATGATCAATGGCGTGGGCAGCGAATTGTGCGTTGTACGGCCGATTCATTCCGAGCGCGCCATGACGGCAACTGCGGCGTCCCTGCCCGCGGAGCTGGTGCTTGAGCTGCGTGAACACGTCATGAATATTCAGGGAGTATGCGGATTGGCGTTGGATTTGACGTCGAAACCACCGGGAACCATTGAGTGGGAATAACCTATCTTCTGATTTTAAGATTGGTTTTTTCTTTGTGCTTTTCAAGATGGATGAGCCGATGATTGGCAGTCTGTGCGAACCGCTCCACAATATTAGGTAGGTCCGAATTGTCCCATGCCTGTTTGAACGCTTCTGTATTCAGCAATCTTTTGTGTATCTGAAACAGGTTATCTCCCTGTGAAAAGTTGAAATCCTGCTGTTTCAACTGAACGTCGCCTTCAAAAATTTTGTTGCATAGTTCCCGTACCGCGTAGTCAAAGAACTTGCGAACGTCTTCGCTGGATTCCGCGCCGTTGATCTGGTTGCGGAATTGATGAATCATGTCATTCTCGTACTTCGTAAACGAAACTTGTGTTGCCATAAATCACTCCTTCTTTAGAACCACAGCATGGTAACTTCTTCCGGCGTCGGAATGATGGAACCTTGATTTTTCTGTTCCCGTCGCAGGGAGCGAAATCAAAAAAACTGTGCTTCTGTTTGATGGGTTGTATAAACGATATCGGCTGCTGTGAATGGAAATGGCTTCTATCCGAAATAGCGGAAGATACCGTGTTGCAGAGAGAGTTAAAAGCCATGGCATAAAGATATGCATTAACCGCACGAGCGCAATTCTCTTCATTGCTTTTCTTTGACGGTTGCGAAAAAAAACATAAAAACATATGGTGACGCAAAAGACGCACGTCATCCTGGGAGAGCGAATGTCGAGTGTGAATACTGTAATTTTTGATTTTGATGGAACATTGGTAGATTCGTTCGGTCTTTCTGTTCGACTCAGCAACATGCTGGCCCCTCAGTACGGCTACAAAACCGTTACTGATACTGAAGTTCCCAGGTTGAAAAAGTTGTCCGCGCCGGAGTTGTTCCGGTACCTGGAGTTTCCGCTGTACAAGCTGCCGGTCGTACTTGCGAAAGCCCGCAACGAGATGTCGAAGGAAATCGAAGCCATCCAATTGTTTGACGGAATCATTCATATGCTGGAACGATTGCGCGCGGCGGGAATTCATCTGGGCATTGTTACATCGAATTCACGAAGTAATGTTCAGTCCTGTCTGGTGACCAACGGCGTGCTTGAAAAATTTGATTTCGTTCATGCAGCCAAAAATTTATTCGGTAAACATCGAACATTGAAGCGGTTGATGAAGAAAATGAATTTGTCTAATGATTCCGTGATATACGTTGGTGACGAAGGCCGAGATATCGAGGCGTCCAAGAAAGTGAATATCCCGGTGGTGGCGGTAACCTGGGGGTATCAGGACCGGGAGCGGCTCAGCAAGATGTCACCGGATTTCTTAGCGGACATTCCTGCCGATATTGAAAAATTTGTACTTTCATATTTTAAAAAAGATAGTAGTAAGTCGAACTGAATTTTTGTCCTGAGTTGAACTTGGAGATTCAGATAGAGAGGTCGAATGGAGACAAAACCGACATTTTATTCAACATCCGTTGGCAAGAAGGTGGTGATGGCGGCGAGCGGGTTCATTGTATTCGGGTTTGTGGTGGTACACATTCTCGGAAACTTGCAGCTGTTTCTGGGCGCCGATGCGCTGAACCAGTACGCCGCTTTCCTGCAGGGGCTGGGGCCGGTGAAATGGACCGTCCGGGTGCTGCTGGCGCTGAGTGTGCTGGTACACATGGTGAGTGCGACGCAGGTTACCTTGCAGAGTTGGGCGGCGCGTCCCGAAAAATATGCGGTACAGCGATTTCAGGAAACCACATATGCCGCGCGGACCATGCGGGTGGGCGGGCCCATTATCGGATTGTTCGTTATATACCATCTCATGCATTTCACCACCGGACACTGTCACCCCGTGAAAGACGGATTTGTGGAGAACAGTGAGGGAATGCTCAATGTGTACAATAATGTCGTTTTCGGGTTTCAGGATCCGCTGGCGTCAGTCGTGTACATTGTCACGATGATTTTTATCGGATTGCATCTGTACCACGGGCTGTGGAGTATGATGCAGTCGGTGGGGTTGAATCACAAAAAATACAATCATTGGCGCAAGGTGTTTGCCGTGCTGTTCGCATTGTTTGTCGCGGGGGCGGGTATCTCACTTCCCGTGGCGGTACTGTCCGGCTGGGTTGTCCCGGTGTAACTCGAAAAGAAGGAATTACAGATGAAATTGGATTCAAAAACCCCGGACGGGCCGATTGAGAAACGGTGGGACGATTACAAGTTTCAGCTGAAACTGGTGAACCCCGCTAATAAACGCAAATTCGATATTATCGTTGTGGGGTCCGGTCTGGCAGGTGCATCCGCCGGCGCCACATTGGCCCAGCTCGGTTACAATGTGCGCTGCTTCTTTTACCAGGACAGCCCCAGGCGTGCGCATAGCATCGCGGCCCAGGGCGGCATCAACGCGGCGAAAAATTATCAGGGGGACGGCGACAGCGTTTACCGGCTGTTCTACGATACGGTGAAGGGGGGCGACTATCGGGCGCGGGAATCAAATGTGTATCGTTTGGCAGAGGTGAGCAATCATATCATCGATCAGTGTGTGGCCCAGGGGGTTCCGTTCGCGCGGGAGTACGGCGGTAATCTGGCCAATCGATCCTTCGGCGGCGCGCAGGTGTCGCGAACCTTCTACGCTCGCGGGCAAACCGGTCAGCAGTTGTTGCTCGGTGCGTATTCCGCACTGATGTCACAGGTGAATGCGGGCAAAGTGAAGTTGTACAATCGTACCGAGATGCTGGAACTGGTGGTGGCCGACGGCCGTGCCAGAGGGATTGTCACGCGCGATATGGTCACCGGAAAAATCGAATCCCACGCGGCGGATGCAGTGGTGCTTGCCACCGGCGGATACGGCAACGTGTTCTATCTGTCGACCAACGCCAAGGGGTGCAACGTGACGGCCGCCTATCGCGCATATCGGAAAGGCGCCGGGTTTGCCAACCCGTGTTACACCCAGATTCATCCCACGTGTATTCCGGTGCATGGCGAGTACCAGTCGAAGCTTACGCTGATGAGCGAATCCCTGCGCAACGACGGTCGCATCTGGGTGCCGAAGAAAAAGGGCGATACCCGGGCGCCGCTTGATATACCGCAGGATGAACGCGATTATTATCTGGAGCTGCGGTATCCGTCTTTCGGAAACCTGGTGCCCAGAGATGTGGCCTCTCGTGCGGCGAAGAAGGCGTGCGACGAGGGCCGGGGCGTGGGCAGCACCGGTTTGGGTGTATATCTTGATTTCGGTGACGCGGTGGAACGGTTGGGCGAAGACGGTGTTCGTGAACGCTACGGAAACCTGTTTCACATGTACGAAAAAATCACCGCCGAAAATCCGTACAAAGTGCCCATGCGAATTTTTCCGGCGGTGCACTACACCATGGGCGGCTTATGGGTGGACTACAACCTGATGACCACCATTCCCGGATGCTTTGCCATCGGCGAGGCGAATTTTTCCGATCACGGCGCCAATCGTCTGGGCGCCAGCGCGTTGATGCAGGGGCTGGCCGACGGTTATTTTGTACTGCCCTATACCATCGGTGATTACCTCGCCACCCAGGGGAACAGTTCCGTCAACACTGATGACAAACACTTCACGCAGGCGGTGGACGATGCCGCGGGAAAAGTGGACCGACTGCTCGGAATAAAAGGCAAGCGAACGCCCGATTCATTCCACCGAGAACTGGGCAAATTGCTTTGGGATAACTGCGGAATGGCCCGCAGCGACGAATCGCTGAATGCGGCGCTGGCAAAGATTCCCAAAATTAAAGAAGAGTTCTGGCAGAACCTGCGGGTGACCGGGAGCGGTGCGGAGTTGAATCAGACCCTCGAGACCGCGGGCCGGGTCGCCGACTTTATCGACTTTGCCGAAATTCTGGTAAAGGATGCACTGGCGCGTACGGAATCGTGCGGCGGGCATTTCAGAATCGAGAGCCAGACCGAAGAGTCGGAAGCCAAGCGGAATGATGATGAATTTTCGCATGCGGCGGTGTGGGAGTACAAAGGGGAGGGCGAAGCACCCGAGCGTCACACCGAAGCGCTGCGGTTCGAATACTGTAAGCCGAGCCAAAGGAGTTACAAATAATGGATTTTACCCTGAAGGTGTGGCGCCAGAAGCCCGGCACACAAGGAAAACTCGTTACCTACGAAGCCAAGGGAATCAGCTCTGATGCTTCATTCCTGGAGATGCTCGATGTGGTGAATGAGCGATTGATTGAAAAAAACGAAGAGCCCATCGCGTTTGACCACGATTGCCGCGAGGGCATCTGCGGCATGTGCGGGTGCGTGGTGAACGGCTATGCCCATGGTCATCAGGGCGGCACCACCCTGTGTCAGCTGCATATGCGTGAGTTCAGCGACGGCAGTGTGATTTACGTGGAGCCGTGGCGCGCCAAGGCGTTTCCCGTCATTAAAGACCTGGTGGTCAATCGCAGCGCCTTTGATGCGATTATCACCGCCGGCGGGTATATTTCAATTCGCTCCGGTTCTGCGCCCGACGGCAATGCGATGCCCATCGCCAAGGAAACCGCCGATGCCGCGATGGACGTGGCCGAGTGTATCGGTTGCGGCGCATGCGTGGCCGCTTGCCCCAATGCTTCGGCCATGTTGTTCACCAGTGCGAAAATCACACAGTTGGCGTTGCTTCCCCAGGGGCAGGCTGAGCGTATGACACGGGCACAGCGCATGGTGCGCGCCATGGAAGCCGCGGGCTTCGGCGCCTGCACCAATCACGGAGAATGCGAAGCCGCCTGCCCCAAAGAAATCAGCATGGACAACATTGCACGCCTCAACCGGGAGTTTATCGGTTCGTCTATCAAAAAGTAGGGCGCTGAGAAATAAGGTGAGAATATGAACGTCTCCACAATGCAAAAAATGTTCGCATGGACATTGCTGTTGTTTATAAGTACCGCATGCGGACAGGGCGCGTCAGACAAGACGCAGCGCAGTGACAACGCACCGTCTGCACCAGCGGCAAAAGTATCTGTCGACGGCGACATTGAGGGTGCCGGAGCGAAAACCGCTGCCGAAGAGAAAATACCGAAGGTCGAGAAGATACTGGTGGTGCTGGTGGATGCGTTGCGGGCCGACAAGTTGGGTTGCTACGGGTTTGATGAGCCCACGTCACCCGCCATCGATAAACTCGCAAAGGAGTCCATTCTGTTTGAGCAGGTTCACGCGGCCTCGCCGTGGACGGCACCGTCTTTCGGCACGCTGTTCACCGGAGTATCGCCCATGGTTCACGGTGCCGGTAAAATGCTGGGGCGAAACGGAAGCGGCGGAAAAGAGGTGCATGGGGTTACCGTGGGCGGGCTTCGGAATGATTTGCCCACCCTGGCGGAACTGTTGCCGAAGAATATGAGAAAAGGGGCCGTCATCAACAACTCGTTTGTTTGCAGGGAACTGGGGTTTGCCAAGGGGTTTGATGACTTCGATTTTAAAATTGCAAGGCTCACCCAATATCGCACCGCAGATGAAGTGACCGACATTGCCATTCAGTGGCTGGATGAAAACGGCAGCCGCCCGTTCTTTTACTTTCTGCATTATTTCGACCCGCATATTCAATACGCTCCGCCCAAAAAGTATCTGCCGCAATTTGCGCCGAATCGGCCGCCGCGGATTGCGTATCCGTTTACCGATCACGCCGGCGCCCGGGACGGCAGCCTGAACCCGACAGAAGCGGAAAAAGCATTCATTCGCGGGCTGTATCACGGAGAAGTGCGGTTTGTGGACGATGAGCTGTCGCGACTGCTTGCGCACATGGACAAGTTGAAACTGCTCGACGATACCTGGATCGTATTCATTTCCGACCACGGAGAAGAGTTGTTCGAGCACGGCAGTTTTGATCACGGTCATCGCTACGAAGAAGAAGTGGTGCGGGTGCCGTGGATCATTCGCGCGCCGGGCGGCGCCTGGAAAGCCGGAACCCGTATTGCGGCCAATGTGTCACATGTGGATTTTTTCGCGACGCTGCTCGATATGGCCAAGGTTGATTTACCGGCCCATGCCGAAGGAAAAAGCGTGCTGCCGATGATCGCCGGGGACGACACCGCGAGCCGGGTGTCGTACATGGAATACAATCTGTTTAGAGGGCAGCAGTGTGCGATGTTCGACGGAAGACGAAAGATTATTTACGATATTCGGCGGGAGAGTGCCTTCGGATATGACCTGAAAGTCGACCCCGCAGAGCAGCAACGGCTCTCCGAAACTACGCCGGAGATAGAAAAACTAAAAAAAATGATGTTTGAAAAACGGAATACGCTGGAGCAGGTGATGAAAGATAAATCGCATAATAACGCGACTTTGTCAGATGAATCTCGGGATGCGTTAAAATCGCTCGGATATATAGAGTGACGCGATTAAAAAAAAATGCACCGTTTGAAACGGAATATGCTACTATGGACAGGACATCACTGAACTGCTGAAAACCGGTTCAGAGTTATTTATGCTTTGTGTTTAATGCTTAACCTGACAAGTGACAAAAATGAACAATTCAGGAATTTTAAAAAGAGATGGTTTTATTAGTTCACTTTTATACACGAAGGCTGTAAAACCGTTCGCAACATTTTTAACAAATATCTTATAATAAGATATTCACTTATGGAATCCGGGTCAGCGATATTCGGCTCGACCCATAGCAAATTGTGAGGGAATTTATCATGAAAAAACAAAATCTTTTACTCATCTTAGCAATGGCGTTGCTTGCCGGTATGGCATTCGTTGGATGTAACAGCGACGATGGCGACGGCCGCACTATTAATCCCGGCGACGGCGACACCGACAGCGACAGCGACGGCGACAGCGATAGCGACAGCGATGGCGACAGCGACAGCGACAGCGACGGCGACAGCGACAGCGACAGCGACACTGACAGTGACAGCGACGGCGATATCGGCAGCGAATGTGACGGCACCGATGTTGATTGCTACAGCGGTTGCTGGGGTTGTGCGTTGCAGACGCCCTGTGCCAGCACAGTTGAGGCCTGCCTGGCCGATTCTTCCTGCAGCGCCTACTATCAGTGCAAAGAAGACGTTTGCTGTAACGGCAACAACGACTGTCTGACCGGCACCGATTGGGAAGAATGCATGGCGAACTGCGCGAATTCCACTAGCGCAACCACCGCAGCACTCGACCTGTACAAAGACATCGACAAATGCGTTGCTTGTGATGCTTGCTCCTACTCTTGCGGTGTTGTCGAAAAAGCAGACTTCGCCATGTGTGCAGACGCCGGCGACGTAAACTGCCCCACCTGCCCCTGCTACGCTGAGCAGGCCACTGGCGACGAAACCGCATGTTTCTCATGGGCCGGCTGGGGCGGACCCTGTGACTCCGCACGCGCCGCTTGCAAAAACAACAGCGATTGCTCCGATTTGGAAACCTGTATAAATGACAGCTGGGCCTCTGATGACTGGGCGTCTATCCAGACACAGTGCTTCTCTGATTATGCTTCTGTAGAGCAACTGTACTGGGATTACCTTCAGTGCATCTACTGCGACGCTTGCGACCTCGCCTGCGCCCAGGATGCCAGCTCCAAACATTGTGACGAGTACACCGGCAAATAAGTTCGGTTGACCTCGTTCCCCTCTTTTTTTACGCTTCTAATTTTCCCTGAATATGTTGTCTGAAATAAGATGTTTTTCCATCAACTGCATCAATACCTCGGCCTATCTGCTTTTGTATTAATGATATCATTCCAAAAAAAGTTTAAGTGCCGATTTTATTTCTTGCGTCGGCGATGGTTCGGGTCTATATTTGTTGATAGGTAAACCGTTTTGGTTACCTGATTACTTATTTTTTATACTTTTTGCTTAGGAGGTGCCTTATGAAACGTGCAATCTATTTGCTCGCCCTGACCCAACTTGTTTTTTCACTCATTTTTATTGTCGGCTGCGGCGGAAACGAAGGTAGCAGTGTCGACATCGATGCCGATGCGGACACGGACAGTGACGCCGATACCGACAGCGATACCGACGCCGACACCGATACGGATTCCGATACGGACGGCGACACCGATACGGTGCATGAGTGCGACGGAAACGACAAAGATTGCTATGACGATTGCTGGGGATGTGCGCAGAACGGCGATTGCCAGGATGTGGTCGAAGCTTGTCTGCTGGACGGCGCCGCGGACGGCGACGGCTGCAACGGCTACTACACCTGTAAACAAACGGACTGCTGCAACGGCGGTGACGATTGCATGACCGGTACAGAGTGGGAAGAGTGCATGTCCAACTGTGCCAATACCTTGAATACCACCGCTGAAGCCAAGACGCTGTACAATGCAATTGATCGCTGCATCGCTTGCGACGTGTGTGCGATTTCGTGCGGGGAGAATACAGAAGATTTCGCCATGTGCGCGCCTGAAGATGAAGTAAATTGCCCCACTTGCCCATGCTACACCGAGCAGATCACCGGTGATGAAAAGGCGTGTTTCTCGTGGGCCGGTTGGGGAGGCCCCTGTGACATTCCCCGCGCCAACTGCAAAGAGAATGCGGATTGCGCAACCTTGGAAGAATGCATCAACGATAGCTGGAATACCCCCGACTACGAAGCCATTCAGGCACAGTGCTTCTCTGATTATGCCGAGGTTGAAGATGCGTATTGGGCATACATGCAATGCATTTACTGCGATGCCTGCGATTTAGCCTGTGCCCAGGATGCGACAAGCAAGCATTGTGAAGACTACGTACCGATGCAATAGGCGCATCGTCTTTTTTTCCCACCTTTCTTTCTGATGTCCCCAAAGCGGCCGGGCATAAAGCGCCGGCCCTACATTGCGAGAGTTCGGTTGCCTTGCGCAATGAAAGCGCCGGCCCTACATTGCGAGAGTTCGGTTGCCTTGCTCAATGAATGCGCCGGCCCTTTTACATTGCGAAAGTTCGTTTGCTTGGCTCAATGAAAGCGCCGGCCTTGCATTGTCAGAACGCGATTGCGCTGTTTAAAACCACTTGTTGTGGTGCGGCTTTTCTGCTTTTATCGGAACGCAGAAAAATGCGCCGGGTGTGTTTGGAGAGGTTACACTGTAAAGGTTTTATGGTAATACTACCCGGATACTTGATTACTCGTGACCGACGACCGCTTGTTGCAAGGAGAAACATGTCGAGCAAGAACGACTCAACTACAGAAACGTCACCCAAGGGAACCGTGGTGCTGAACGAGGAGCGCTGTAAAGGGTGCACCTACTGCGTTCGCTTTTGTCCGACCGGTGCGCTGGAAATGACAGACAGGCTGAACCCCAAAGGGTATCGTCTGCCCACGTTGGCGCATCCCGAAAAGTGCAACGGGTGCGATCTGTGCGGCATGTACTGCCCGGATTTTGCGATCTACGGAAAACGGTTGAAGAAAAAACAGCAGGAGGAGGAATAAGGATGGGGAAAAGTAAAATCGTTGATACCGGCATTCATTTTATCGACGGCAACATGGCCTGTGCCGAAGGCGCCATTGCCGCCGGATGCCGCTTCGTGTCGGGGTATCCGATCACGCCGTCGACCGAAGTGGTCGAACACATTGCCAAACGGTTTCCGAAAATCGGCGGCATGTTCATTCAGATGGAAGACGAACTGGCCGCATCCATTTGTTTTCAGGGGGCGGTGTGGAGCGGCGTGAAGGGAATGACGGTAACCTCCGGTCCCGGTTTTTCGCTGATGATGGAGCATGTGGGGCTGGCGGCCATGCTGGAGACGCCGTGTGTGTTCATCAACGTGCAGCGGGCGGGCCCCTCCACCGGGCTGCCCACAGCGCCGGCTCAGCAAGATATTATGCAGGCCCGTTGGGGGTCGCACGGCGATTACGAAATCATCGCGCTGTCCCCCAGTTCACCGCAAGAGTGTTTCGACTACATGGTGACCTGCTTCAATCTGTCTGAAAAATACCGATGTCCCGTGTTTTTTATGCTCGATGAAACCGTCGGGCATATGCACGGCAAAGTAAATATTCCCGAAGCCGATCAAATTGATGTGCGTCCGCGCATCAATACCCAGCGCCCGCCCGGGCAGTACAACCCGTACGAAGTGTACGAGGGAAGTGTTCCCGAGATGGTCAAGGTCGGAATGGGGCACCGCATCCACCTGACCGGGCTGACCCACGACGAAAAGGGGTATCCGGCCATGAACGCCGATGCGCAGCAGAAGCTGGTGACGCGGCTGTGCTCGAAAGTTCTCGATAATGTCGATGATATTTCGATTATTCAGTCCGACGATGTGGAGGAGTCTGATGTGGTGGTGATCTCCTACGGCATTACATCGCGAATTGTGGAGCATGCGGCGGAGCTCGCCAGGGCGCAGGGCGCCAAGGTGGGTACCACCCGGTTGGTGACCATCTGGCCGTTCAACGACAAGGCCGTTGCAGAGGTGGCGTCAAAAACCAAAAATATTATCGTGGCCGAGATGAACCTGGGGCAAATCGTGAATGAAGTACGACGAGTGACCGGCCCGACATTTCCGATTCACTTTGTGGGCAATGCCGGTGGACGAACCATCGACCCGCAGATCATTGTGGAGAAAATACTGGAGGTGAGCCGATGACCGAAATCAAAGCACATCCGGTTGACGGCCTGCTGCGCACCGATCGCATTCCCCACATATGGTGCCCGGGATGCGGCGTGGGAACCTCGGTGAACTGCTTTACCCGCGCCATCGAAAAGGTGGGCATGGATTTAGACAAGCTGCACGTGGTATCGGGCATCGGCTGCACCGGCCGAGTGGCGGGGTATATCAATGTGGACTCTTTTCACACCACCCACGGCCGGGCTCTGGCGTTTGCCACCGGGTTATCGCTGTCTCGGCCCGATTCAAAAGTCGTGGTGTATTCGGGTGACGGTGACCTAACGGCCATCGGCGGAAATCACCTGATTCATGCGGCGCGCCGAAATGTGGATATGACGGTGATTTGCGTGAACAACTACACCTACGGAATGACCGGCGGTCAGGTTACCCCCACCACACCCGATAAGGCGCTGGCCAGCACCGCCCCCTTCGGCAACTACGAATATACATTCAATGTGCCGCATCTGGCCGTATCGAGCGGCGCCACGTATGTGGCCCGTTGGACGGTGTTTCATGTGCGTCAGCTAACCCGCGCCATGACCAAGGCGTTGCGGCACAAAGGGTTTTCGTTTATCGAAGTGCTCAGCCCGTGTCCCACGCTGTACATGCGGCGAAATAAACTGGGCGCGGCAGTAAATTTGATGGAATATTTCAAAGAGAATGCGGTAGTCCAGGACGGCGCCGATACGGCAACGGTGGGACTGGAGAGCGGCGAAACCATTATTGGCGAATTTGTGAATGTCCGCAAGCCGACACTGAAGGAGTGCTATGAAGAGCGTATGTCAGAGGCGTTGGGAGATGAGTTCGTGCCGTACGAGGGGGACAAATGAGTAAAACCGATATTCGAATTTGCGGCATGGGCGGGCAGGGGGTGATCATGAGCGGCATGGTTATCGGCAAGGCCGCGTCCATATACCAAAACAAATGGTCCACCATGATTCAATCGTTCGGTCCCGAGGCAAGGGGAAGCACCTGCGCCGCTCAGGTGATGATCGCAGAGAGCCCCATCGGCTATCCGTATATCAGAAAATCCGATGTGTTTATGGTGTTCAGTCAGGCCGGGTACGAAAAATATGTCAATGAACTGAAACCCGAGGGAATGCTGGTATATGAGGACGAACTGGTCACCTTGGACGAACGGGTTCCGGGGAGTGTGACCACCTGCGGTATTCCCGCCACGCGTATTGCACAGGAACAAATCGGCAAAGTGATCACCTTCAATATGGTGATGCTGGGCTTTCTGGCTCAGAATTCAAATTTCATTTCGTTCGATGCCATTCGCAAGTCCATTATCGACAGCGTCCCCAAAGGCACCGAAGAAACCAACCTGAAAGCCTTTGACGCCGGTTACACCTACGAAGCACAGGAACAATGAAAAAGAAGATCGGTTTTGTGAGAGACTAAAGGCAAAAAAAAGCCTTGAAATCGGGTGGATTTCAAGGCTTTGACCCCAAGGGGACTCGAACCCCTGTTCCCGGCGTGAGAGGCCGGTGTCCTAGACCGCTAGACGATGGGGCCTAGAGTGGCTCGGGAACTAGGATTCGAACCTAGATTAACGGGGCCAGAACCCGTCGTCCTGCCGTTAGACGATTCCCGAATCGCTGGCAGGTTATTTATCTTTCAACATCGCATGTGTCAAGGAAATGAATTGGTTTTTCAGTTTTTTAGCAGATTCGTAAAAAGCATCTGTCCGGAAGGTTTCGGGCCGTGCGGGACGCGGCGGTGGCCTCGATGAATGCCTTGGTGCGAACGTCGCGATAGCCGCTGACAGGGGGCTGATTCGGCGCCAGCAGCCGGTTGGTCTCCTGGATGCTGAGTTCACGCAGGTATTTTCCCACCATGGACGCCACCGCCACCGGCAGGTGGGCGCTGTCGCCGTCTTTGATGAAACTGACAGTGGTGTTGTCGGGCAATCGGTATGTGCTTACATCGCGATGCTCTTCGATGATGTCGCAATCGGTGATGTTCAATGCGTGAAACCAGGGCAGGTACTTTTGCGCGCCCCCCACCTTGCCGCAGACGGCCCATATTTCTTCATCATCGTCGGTGCGCTCGCGCTGGAACAGTTGAATCAGCTGCATCATTAAATTGAAATCGAGCTGCAGCTTGTTCACATCGGACGAAGAAAAATGGGCATTGAATTCCCCAGGGCATAAGAGGAACGCCCTGGTTTGAAGGGGTGTGATGCTCAGGTGGTCAAAGCGGTTCCATAGGTTGAGTGACAATTGTCTGGGCGCCTCTCCACCGAATGCCGGAATGGCGTTTTGATTGTGCGGTCTACAAACCTCCGGAAATGCCTCGGGGCAGGGCCGGGGCGTTGACTCGCAAAGGGTGTTGAACAATTCTGTAGCGTTATTCGGAAAATGGCTGAATACGCTCAGCCAACGAAGGACCGCGGTTTCAGCGAACGATTCCTTGTTTCTTTTGAATATAATTTTGGAATCGTCCGCCGGAAGCGATTCATCACACAACTTCCAGAAATGCGCTTCGTCGTATCGCTTTGCCCGGAACGCACATGCGGTGACCACCATCGGCCCCAGCACCGGCCCAAGTCCGTTTTCGTCGATGCCGATAATGATCATGGCGTCTGCACACGTTTTTTAAAATGAACGAATATTTCGCGGTTTCCTTTGGGGCCGGGAACAACCGAATCGGCCTGCTTCACAGTGCAGAGCCCCAGGGATTGGGCAAAGTCGATTACGCCGGCCGCGGCCGCCATTCGATCTTCGTCGCTGCGAACCACACCGCCTTTGCCGACTTTGTCCTTTCCCACTTCGAACTGCGGCTTCACCATGGCCAGAATGTCGGCGTCGTCCGCCAGACATTCAACCACTGGGCGGAGGATTTTTTTGATGGAAATAAACGATACATCGATCACGGCAAGGTTCGGCCGCGGGGAGAACATGGATGGTTCAATGTCGCGCGCATTGGTTTGTTCCATACTGACGACACGGTCATCGCTGCGCAAGCGATAATCGAGCTGGTTGGTGCCCACGTCTACCGCAAAAGACATCGTCGCACCCCGTTGCAGACAGCAATCGGTAAATCCACCGGTGGAGGCGCCGATGTCGAGAATGATTTTTTCATTCACCGGAATTTCCAGTGCGTCCAGCGCCCCTTCCAGTTTCAGTCCCCCGCGGGACACATAGGGGTTTTGCTCGCCTTTGATTCGTATTTCCGCATCGGTCGACACCTGCGTGCCGGCCTTGGTCACCGCGATATCGTTCACCAGCACGCTGCCGCTCATTAACAGTGCCTGGGCCTTCTGCCGCGTGGATGCCAATTGACGTTCAACCAGCAATTTGTCGATTCGTTGTTTGGAACTCATGAACCGCTTTCTTTCCCCAGCGTGGGTTTACTTCGCGCAATGAGCGGCGAACGCTTCAACATCGATGAACCCGGCGTACAATTGCCCGGCCAGGTACTGGGCGTCTGTCGGGTCGTGTGGTGTGGGAACTTTTACAAAGCTGTTGACTGTTTTTTCACGGTGCGTGTGAACCATCGGTCCTTTGGGAGACAGTACAATCTCTTTCGGCGTGCTTCCCGTACGGGTGACGGCAACGACGGATTTTCGATTTCGTTCAACCACAATCCCCACACCCGTGAACCAGTCATCGGATTGTCCGTTGCGATTGCGGTCGTACTGGTTGTGAAACAACACCAGATCTCCCTTTCTCGGATGGGCCTGGGTAGCGTATGAATTGTTACCGGTGGCCGTTTTGACCAACTGGGGAACATCGACGTCATCGGGGGCGCACGCAGATAACCCAACCTGTTTGAAAACGTTCTGTACGTCGGCCGCACCGAATTGGTCCTTGTTTTCTGGGTGGTCCAGTAAAGCGATGGCCGCGGCAGCGATTCGTTCGCGAAGATTATCTGACTCGGGGGACGCCTTTGGAGGCATGGATGCGTGCGCTTCGCTGCGTTTGGGTGGTTCTGATTTCGGTATCGATGATGGAAATTCTTCCCAATGGGTGCGGAACAGCGCGCCCTGATGTACCGGTGCCCCGTCGGCATGGGTGGCGTCACAGGCAATGACCAATATCAACAACATATATAGTACAATAGAGTTCATTCTTTCACTCTACCGATTTTTTCGGCAGATTCAATTTTTGAGTATGCCATACATACGTTAGTCGCAACATTACTCCCATATGACCGTTGAATTGCGAGTTGGACGTGAATGGAAAATGAAACGTGCCGACAACTCCGCTCCATACGTTTTTTGAAAATTGATACTCGACGGCGGCATCCACATACGCGGCCATATCGCCGACAGACGCGCCCTGGTCGACGTTGCGCGATCGGGTATGATACTTTGCAAGCCCAACGCTGAAATAGGGAATCACCCGGTATATATCAATCACGTAGATGGCGCCGAGAGACATTTCTCGAATTTGGGTTCGTTCGATCGGTGTGAGCGTGGTGGTTGCAGCTGTGCCGGTGTTGGTGGTTCCGGGCTGCGCAATGACAGGGGTGATTTCCCCGTAAAAAGAGTTTGAAAGTGTGAGTTCAACTCCGATGGAGCGGCTGATGCCGTAGAACGTGCGAAGTCGGCTCATTATGCCGTGCGCGCTGTTCGGTTCGATGAGATTCGCGGTGGGCAGATTGGCGTATCCGGCATCGAGACCGACCCCTAATGCCCCTTTAAACGCGAAGCTTTCAGCACTGAAAAGAAGTACGGCACAGAGTAAAAAAAAGTGCATCTGTGTTCCGAATAAAAGTAGCTTTCCGTTCGTCATTTGCGCTAAAATCCCCTCGAGAGAATCACTCCGTTGCGATGGTGGTGTTATCTTTCCATGTAACTAAATTTGAATCACTTTTATACAATCACATGCCTTGACAAGAAAGGCTAATTGTAAGTAATCTTTGGCCGGCCAAACCACCGTTTGGCGATAGCCTATATAATTCAGGCTAGTAGCCGCTTGGGAGGAAGACGTTGAACGACGAGCAGAAAAACACAGGACAAACTGGCGCATCTACCGCGGGTGCTTCTGGACAACAAACAAGTACGATACCTGCAGCAGGCGGATTACCCGGCATCGGAACCAGACCGGCGGGCGGCGGACTGCCCGGCCTAGGCAGTAGACCCCCGGCGGGAGGTCTTCCCGGATTGGGAGGCGGTGGCGGACTGCCCGGTCTCGGCGGAAAACCCGCAGGCGGCGGATTACCCGGTCTCGGTGCGAAACCCGCAGGCGGCGGATTGCCCGGAATGGGTGCGAAGCCCATGGGCGGATTGCCCGGAATGGGCGTAGGTCCCAGCGCTGCTCCCGGAGCGGCGGTTCCGTCTTTTATTCAGAAACAGCAGGAAGCCGAGCGTCAGAAAGCGATGTCTCGTGACCCCTTTTCAGCAGACGTGGCCCCTGCCGCTGCACCGGTTTCGCCCAGCTATGTACCGAATCTTGAAGCCGCCGGCCCGGCGTTTTCAGATGCGGAAGCCGGAAAAAGCAACAAGGCGCTGTATGTTATTGCCGCGGTGCTCGGGCTGGTATTTTTCGGCATCGGCTATGGTGCCGGTCTGGCGGTGAATCAACGCGGTATGTTGAACAAGGTGTTACGAGATGCATGGATTGTTCAATATGAAATGCAGCAGCTTCGCGCGCTTCACGGTGAAGTGCAGGGAATGGTGAACACTGCACTGGCCGATGCCCAGCAGAAAAAATTTCACAAAGCTCACGTGGCGTTTCTGGCTGACAAGGTGAGCGGCAACCCTTTCGATGCCCGTTTGTTCACCGATCGCAACTACAAAACGTTGAACCCGATGGTGGTGCAGATGATGGCGAATCTCTACAATAACTGGGATAAGCTTGCCACAATGGTTGCAGAACATCGTGCGGCTACAAACAACGATGAAAAAGCATTGAGTACGGCGGGTCAGGAATTTCAGAAACTGCTCATGACCAACTACGGTGCGATTTTCAGCAGAGATAAAAACAACAACGGAGCATTGACCGCCAATATCGTTGTGCTCGGCGCCATGAACGGTGAATCGGTTCAGATTCAAGCCAAAGCCGGTTCATACAGTGATGAGCGCAAACTGTACAATCCCGAAGGTGCGGATGACAAATTAACCACCGAGCCCGATCAGTATGTGGTTCCAATCGGCGCCAATTCGAAAAAGACCATTCTGCAGAATGCCACACAGTCTCACTTCGAGGCATACACCTCTCGGTTGCAGGAAATGGCCAAGTTGCTGAAAATCATGGCTGAAGAACAAGAGAATATGTTCGGTCCCCTCGATGACAACTGCTCTCGTGAGCCGGTTGCACCGTTCACCGCCCGTGGTGTGGATCCTGAGTTGGAATTCGAAGAATATAAAGCCAACAAAGCGAAACGCGGCGCCGCTGCAGCTGAGTAATCGGCGCGTTATTTATCTTTCCTTTTTTAGCACGTCATTGAGTTTCATTTTTATACTGTTGTGAAGGAACCCGTATTTTTATGGGATGGGAAATGTCGAAATCCCCCTTGAAAAGGGGGAAGGGGGATTTCGAAATGATTGTTGAATCAACCTCAATCGGTCAGCTGCCGGCTTTTCGCATTGCGGGCGGTGGGGGCGGGGGAGCGGCGCTGGCGCGTCCCATGGGCGGAGGCGGAGGAGCGGAGGATGCGCGAGGCGGTGCGGCATTGGGCGCGGCTGCCGTTGTCGGTGCATCGGGTTTTGCGCTGATGCCAGCGGACCGTACGCGCTTCTGCGCGGCCGCGGCGCGGGCATCTTTTACCGCCTGCGCAGCCTGCTGTTTCTGTTTACGTTCCAAATCGGAATGTCGATGTTTTTCCCGTTCCGCTTCTTCTGCTTTTCTCGCTTCCGTTTTGGCGGCTTTCTCTGCCTCGGCTGCGGCTTTTTCGGCTTCTTGTTGTTCTTTTTTCAGCCGCGCCGAACGTTCGGCTTCTGTTTCTACGAACGGAATGATTTCTTCTGCTACTTCAATTTCAATTGATTGGGAGTCACAATACAGTTGAAGCATTTCGGTCAGTTTTTTATGCGCAGCGGTGCCGTTTTGTGAAACGAGCTCAACCCGTTTGGTGTCTTCTTTTAATATCTGCAAATCCATCTGCGCCGCTTTCAGTGAGGTTTTAAAGTCGGGCAGATTCAGTTTGGTTTCGAGCAGCAGATTGTTCACCGTGATTTTCTGGTTCTGGTAGTGGTAGGTGAGCCGGTAGTCGATGAACGGTATCATCTGCTTGGCCACATTCTGTCCTTTGCCCTCGGTCAACCAGACGTGCTCGTACTCCGGGTGAATGAATTTGATATGGCGGACATACTCGGTTGTGTTGATTTGTTCGGTGCTGTAGATGTACAGCGGATCGAGCTTCAAATCGTTCCAGGAATGTTTCAGTTCGTTTACGCAGGAATCGATGTTGGTTTGCAACTCCGCGATAATGTCTCTGAACCCCCGTTTTTTTTCGGGGGCACCCTCCTGGGTGTCGTCCGCGCGCTTCACGTCTTCAAGCAGTTCATCAATGGAGCTGAGCGCATCGGTCAATTTACTGAATGAACCGCCGGTGGATTTGTATTCATTGGTTCTTGCCATTGGATTTACTCCTTTTTTTCCATTGTATTCAGGTTATCATCGCCTATTTTGGAGAGACTTTCAAATCTGACCAACTGTTCATCTATGTAAAAATCCGTTTAAATTGTTCAGAAAATATGGATCGATTCGCGTATCTGACAGATATCTTAGCTACTGTCCGCCAGTCCACGCGAGCCTCGGAGGCACCTGGGATTTTGGATGGGAAAAATGAGTATAATTTTGATTGGATTTTACTATCGAGAGGGGAGAAATACGGTGTGTGCGCCTATCTCACGCCGATGCCGGCCGCGTCAGATGCGGCACATCCCAATTTCACACCGGTGGAATTTCCGTTCAATTCCATCACTTTAAATTCCACCCGGCGATTTTCTTCCCATGCGGCTTCGTTGCTCTGGTCGTTGATGGGGCAGTATTCCCCGTACCCCTGAGATTGCAGCTTGGATGCGGCCACACCTTTTTTGATGAGGTATTTGCGTACCGCCGCCGCCCGTCTGCGAGTAAGTTTCAGGTTGTAGCCGTTTTTACCGCGTTCGTCCGCATGACCCTGAATTTCAAGTCGGGTGATTTGCGGGTTGTTGTTGATGGTGGCCGCTACCTCGTCGAGAATCTGGAATGACACTTCTTTGATTTTGTCAGAGTTGTACTCGAAATACACTTTCTTTAGAATCTGCAGTGCGCCGTTGGTCACGATAACATCACCCTGGTCGGGGCAACCGTCTTCGTCGTCGCGTCCGTTGTATGTCTCCGGGTCATCCGGGCATTGGTCGTTAATGTCAACGATGCGGTCCATGTCGCGGTCAGAAGTTTGAGAGGGGCCTGCACTGGCGGTTCCCACATACTCTTTTTCTTCGGGACATCCGTCGGTATCGCGATCGCCGTCTTTGTCTTCGGGAACCAGCGGACATTTGTCGAATTTGTCTTTAATACCGTCGCCGTCCATGTCGTTTTCGGGGCAACCGTCTTCATCGTCGATGCCGTTCAAGTCTTCGGGATCATCCGGGCACGCGTCGTCTTTGTCGAGAATGCCGTCGCCGTCTCGATCGAGTTCATCGTCACGTAACCGCAAATCCATTGACGGCTCGTAGCAGAATCCCAGGAACATGCGGTGTTCCATATTCTGGAAGGAATACCCGGATTCGGCATCTGCCACCGGAATGCCGTGACCGTAACCGGCCATCAGGTAGGAACTTTCCTCAATGTAGAATTTCAAACCGGCGGTGCCTTCCATGGAAAGATAGTTCATGTTTCCGGCCTGAGTGGTGAGCTGGTTTCCGTAGAATTCGAGCACCAGGTCCATGATTTCGGGCCAGATGTTGAAACTTTGGCCGACGCCGAAGTACAGCATGGTACCGTAATGGAAAAGACGGCCTTCGTTGTATAACGGGAAAAACTCAATGGCGGAATCGTCGGCGTTTCTGGCATCGCCGTCCCAGTCCATGAAATTTTCGTCATGGGCGCCGAGGGGCAGCCGTACGCCCACGTTGAAACCGAGTCGGTACCACATGGCGGGTTCGGTATCGAGAACCGCTTTGAACGACAACGCGCCGGCGCCGGGTTCACCGGTGAGCAGTTCGGATTTCCCTGAGGGTATCAGGTATTGCGCGATGAGGGCGAATCCGATGGGGTGCCAGTCCGATCTGAGCAGCGCCAGTTTGGCGTGAATGGAAATGTCGCCGAATGTACCTTTGTTCGACCAGTGGGTCTGTTCCACATACAGTTCGGGGTTCACATCGTAGTACTGGCCGAACGGCACCAGAATCGGAATCTGGATACCGAGGGCCAACCGGTCAATCAGGCCGAAGTTGGCCTGAAAACGGGCCGAGACCATGCGATCGAGGGTGATATGATTGTACATATCAATTTCGACCTCCTCGCGCATTCCCAGATATAGCGGCTGCAGCGGTGCGCCGCTCTGCTCCACTGCAATCCATGAATTGAACCCGAAATCGAGCATCAGTCCCAGGGAGAACGCCAGGTGCGGCAGAACCGGGGAACCGTCCATGGTGATATGGCCTTTGGTATCGACAGCGGGATCAAAGAGGGACTGGGACATGCCCTGTCCGTCCATAAGTAATTGATTCTCCTGCGCGTGGAGGCCGGTTGTAAACAAGAGAGCAACCAGTAAGATAATCGTGCTACGCAACTTAGTAGGCATCAACAATACCTTTCGAAAACGGTTGTTTAAATCTGCAGTATACTATCCACTTTTAACATTATTTACAATCATTTTAATCGAGCGGTGAAACCAGTCAAAAACGTTGAATTTCGAGGAATTAGCAGAAGTGTCGGCGTCAAAGCGGCCTGCGATGAAAACAGTTGTACCGGCGATTTTCGAATCGGTCTATGAGCCCAACGTTTTCGCCAGCAGGGTTCCTCCCCACACCGCGATGAGTCCCAGCACGAGATTCGCGCCGATATTGACGAGCGCGGAAACCGCGTGACCGGTTTTGAAAAACTGAAATGTATCAAATCCGAATGTGGAAAAAGTGGTGAACGCCCCCAGGAAGCCGGTGGTGACGAGCAGCTTGGTATGCTTTGAAAAACCGCCCCCCTGGGCATCGATCTGCATGAATATTCCGAACAACAAGCATCCGAGTACATTGACGGTGAGTGTTCCGTAAGGAAAGGCGGTCCCCAATAGCGTTTTACCCAAACGATCGGTTCCAAAGCGGCACAGTGCGCCCACGGCCCCGGCGCTCATCACACAGATTACCTCCAGCATGCCGTTACATCAATGCGTTTTTTACCAGCATATCCATATCGGACTGGTCCACGCCGATCGCTTCGGCAACGGTGTTCAGCAAATTCTGTTCGGTTTTGGTGAGTTTGTCGTCGGCGGCGACGGCCATGACCAACTCCACGATGAGCTGGTTGGTCGATTCAAACCCGGAGATACCTTTTACCATCTGGGCGGGGTCATCTCCGATGTTTCGAGCCATTACCTGTTTTTTCTGGTCGTCAGTGAGTTCGTATTTGTCCATCAGCGAATTCATGAAATTTTTTTCGCTGTCGGTGATTTGGCCATCTGCAAGAATTGCCTGCGCAACCACTTCGCAGATCTGAATTTTTTCTCTGATTTCCATCGGAAAGCTCCTTCTTATTCGGTAACACCGCTTTTTATGGTAGAGTTGATTTAGGCGAAGTTATATCCGTTTGTCCAGAAATAAAGTTTTCAAAGGAGTAGACATGCACGTATGGAACCGTCTGAGCCGGCTGGTATTGACTGTTGGACTGATTTGCACTGTAAAAACCGGGTGGGCGCAGGATGGCGACACCTCCGAAGCGGAATCGCCCGATGCCGTAGAATCTGAGGCGCCGTCTGAAGACGCTGAGGCGCCGCCGGCAGACGAACCTGCGGCAGAGGAACCGCCCGTGGCGGAACCATCGGCAGAAGAGCCCCCGCCCCCTGAAGAGGCCGCACCTGCGGAACCGCCGTCTTTGTCAGAGCCGATTGGCGGGCAACCCGCGGCAACCACACCGCCTCCACCGATGACCACGGTACCGGCAACGCCGCTTGCGCCGCCGCCAACCGCTGCAGCTACAGCACCGGTCACGGAATTGCCTCCGCCCGCGCCGGTGAACGAGGAACCCGCCGCTGAATCATCTACGGCTTCTGATGATGCGGCTACGGAACCGAAGGTCCCCGGTCCGATGAGCGAGACGGCAGACGAAGATGAAGATGACAGCTGGTTTTCGTGGTTCTCCTTTTCACCGCAGGTCGGGTACGCGTTTTTCCCCAAAGCCGATTACACGGTGAACGGGCTGAAATTCGGTGTTGAAAATCGAAATTCGTTTGTGGCCAAATTGCATCTGGATTTAGGCGGAGACGGTCTGGCGTTCGAACTCACGCCGCTGTTCGCCACAGAAGTGATTGGCGGCGATTTGAGCAGCTTCGGCGATGATGTGAGCGGTGGAATCTCAGGTAATTTTTTTACCGTCGGTGGTCAGATGACGATTGCAGTGCGCGGGTCGTGGGGCAAGAAATTCTTTCCGCATCTGGGCGTGGGGTTCCATGGGGCCTACATTTTCGGAGACGACATAGAGTACGGCGCAGAACTGTACGGTCGGTTTCCGGCCGGATTCACCTGGCAGTTCGCCAAGCATCTGGGGCTGGTCGTGGAATTCGCATTCATGGTGGGCGCGACCGGAATTCGAAAACCCATTCCCTCCACAGAAGAATTGTATGCGGAGCTCGAAGCGGAATACGGTATCGATCAGGAACAGCTGGAAGAGGTTGACTGGAGTCAATATCAGAGTGAGGCGGATTTGGAGCAGTTGAGAACGGATTTGGGTACACCCGACAACCCGATTACGCCGGAACAGATGGACCAGATTATTCAGGATCAGGTATCAAAAGCGATCAAGTTCGGCAGCGGCGTGGCCTTCGAACTGATGGTGGGAATACGTTTCCCCTAGATCGTGAAGAGCAGTCCGAGGCCCACACTGATAAAGAAATTTCCGATTTCCGCCACATCGTTTTCGGCCACCTGCAATGTGATTTTCGACAGAGACCAGCCGGCGATGGTTTCAAGACGTATCCGTACATTTTGAACCAGACGCACATCCATGCCGAAGGTGATGTGGGGGGCGGCGGTCACAAAGGTTCGCTGGTAGCCGATGTTGCCGGGAATGGGCTGCCCGGTGACGCGATGAATGAGCATGGCCATTCCGATTCCGATGTCTCCGCTGGCGATTTGTTTGGGATATACGAGGTTCCAAAGCAATCCGGTTGCCAGATAGCCGCTTCGCACCAGTACGTTTCCCGCGTCTTCATAGACATGATGCGGCAGCAACGGGGTTTGACCGTGAAATCGGAGTTCCACACCTTTTGCAAGGTCATAACTCGCACCCAATTGAATGTTGAGCATGGGGTTTCCTTCAAAGCGAAGTACAAATACCGCGGGGTTCAATTGCAGGTGCAGTCGTCGTTGGTTCTGGGCCTGTATTTTTTGTAAACCGGGGTCATCGGCGTGTCCCGGCGCAACCAGGCTGTGAATGACCGGCGTGGGTTCGACGCTGCCGGTCAGTTTGGTGGCGGTGTATATTTCGAGAAGGCTGGCGCGCAGCAGCTCCACCGTGCTTAACGCCACAAACGCTTCGGCGTCTTCGTCATCGGGAATGGCGACGCGGCGCAGCACATTCTTATTTGTGACTTTGTCTGAAATCCATATTTCCACGAACCCGCTTTGTTGTCGGCACACAATTGCCGCCGCCGCGTTTCGGGCATGGGCTTCAATATCCATGATTCGTCGGGTATCTTCGCGAAAATCCATTTCGAATATTTCTACGGTGAACCCAGCGTTTTCCAGTTCGGCTTTGATTCGGTATTCAAATCCGGACATTTCGGTATCGCGGGCGATGAGCACGGTCGTTCCACCGCCTCGATATGCAAGTACATGGGGGCAAAATAACTCGGCAGATACGATGCAAACAACGAGAAACATGAAACCGATGTGGCTGTAACCAGCTGGTTTTTTTATTGTTTTGTATAAACGCGGCAGAATAATGGTTGCACTCCCGTTGATTGTCTGGTTCGCAGAAGTGTATGTGGAATGTGAACGGATTGCCACAAAAACCGCGAAGATTGATTATTTTTGTGGTATGAAAAGCGACGAAAAAAATAAATCTGACGCTGCAACGGCAGCCCAGTTCGAAAACCTGTTCAACATAAACGATATCGGAGTGAAGATGGTAGATGAAGCAATATTAAAAGAAGGACTGTGCAAAACATTGGATGACCCCTCGCTGGATGGATACGGCGCGCCGCAGAAAGGAAAGGTTCGCAATTCCTATGTGAAGGACGGCAAGAGATATATTGTGACCAGTGATCGCATTTCTGCGTTTGATCGAGTGCTGGGAACGATTCCCTACAAGGGGCAGGTGCTCAATCGCGTGGCCGCGTTCTGGTTTGAGCAAACCAAGGAGATGGTGCCCAATCACCTGGTGGATTGTCCCGACCCGGCGGTGATGACCGTTCTCGACTGTACTCCCATGCCGGTGGAGATGGTGGTCCGCGCGTATATTACCGGTTCCACATCAACGTCTATCTGGACGCATTACGAAAACGGCGCGCGCACGTTCTGCGGCAATCCGCTCCCCGAAGGCCTGAAGAAGCATCAGAAGCTGGAGAAGCCGATTTTGACGCCGTCCACCAAGGCGGAGCAGGGCGATCACGATGTGTCGGTCTCTCGAGAGGAAATTCTGGCGATGGGGCGGATTACCGCTGAGGATTTTGACACCATGGCCAAGATGAGCATGGATTTGTTTACTTTCGGGCAGGCCCACTGCGCCAGGCAGGGGCTGATTCTGGTCGACACTAAGTACGAATTCGGGAAAACGTCAGATGGCCGCATTGTGGTGATCGATGAAGTGCACACACCGGATTCGTCGCGATTCTGGCAGGCCGATACATACGAAAAATATTTTGCCGCCGGCGAGAACCCCCAGGGGCTCGATAAAGAATACGTACGCGTGTGGCTGAAAACCGAGAAAAACTTTATGGGAGACGGCCCCCTGCCGTATATTCCCGACGAAGTGAAAGTTGAGGCCGCGCGTCGGTATATCGCCGCCTGTGAACAAATTACAGGCGAGACGTTTGTTCCCGATACTGACGACCCCAATCGGCGACTGGCCCGGAACATGGCACTGTAGCCGTCGGCTGCGTTACGCCGGGGAGACGATGTGAGTCAACTCAACGACACCTATCATTTGTTGTTTAGTACCGAGAAAATCGCAGAGCGGGTTCGTCATTTGGGGGCGGAGATTACGCGCGAATTCGATGGAAAGCCGCTGACTGTTCTGGTGGTGCTCAAGGGCAGCTTCATATTCGCGGCGGATTTGATTCGCGAAATTGATTTGCCCCTCAATGTGGAGTTTATCGGTTTGCGGTCATACGGCGATCGGGTGGAAACGTCGGGGGTGGTTCAGATTACCATGGACGTGAAGCATCCGCTGGAAGGGCAACATGTGCTGATTGTGGAAGATATTGTGGATACGGGCCTCACACTCGATTATCTGATAAAAAATTTGTCCACCCGCAAGCCGGCGTCCGTCAGTGTGGCATCGCTGCTCTACAAGCCGGCACGCGCCAAGGTGAAGGTACCTGTCGCGTACCTTGGTTTTGAGGTACCCGATAAGTTTGTGATTGGATACGGTTTGGATTTTGCTGGAAAGTATCGAAACATAAAAGAAATCGGGTATCTGGAACCGCCGCCGGTGTGAAAAAAGTTTCAATATAATTTCGTTTTTTTATTGCTGTTGTAGCAACTTATTGCTGTCCGACCACGGATACAGCTGAAAAAGGAGTTGCGTATGATGACAATGGAAAGAATGGCTTTTCTTTTTATCTTTTTCACCGGCCTGTTGTTGTGCGCAGGATGCCAGACCGATTCCTCCGGTGGTGGAGATTCTGACGGCGACACAGACAGCGACAGTGATACGGATAGCGACGCGGATAGTGATGGGGATACGGACGCAGACAGCGATACCGATAGCGATACCGACAGCGACACAGATGCGGATACCGACAGCGACACAGATGCGGATACCGACAGCGACACAGATGCGGATACGGACAGCGACACAGATGCGGATACAGATAGCGATTCCGACAGCGATACAGATACCGGCGTCAACGCGCCGATTCTAGAAATCACTCACCCCGGTTGGTATTCCAATGACTGGCATTATAAAAGCGATTGCACATATGGCGGTTGCCATATAGGTACCGGTCCGGCGTTGCCGACCGGACATGGTTCCTATTCCGAACCCTATTGCGCGGATTGCCATGGGGGGAACGGATCATGGGCGCCATATACCCAGCATTATCATCACACCGATCCGATGCCCACCGATTGTCTTTCGTGCCATACGGGCGGTCAGCATGGGTTCGATATGAATTCTGAATGCATCGCCTGCCACCTGGCGCAGGAGGGAACCGTTGATGGTTGGAGTACCCTGAGCTGCACGACAGCGATGTGTCATTCCACGATTCCGTAGCACTCGCCGTCTGTTTAACAGAACCTATCCGGAGAATATTGGAACAATCTATTCGGCAGAAAAATCAGAATGGAAAAGAGGCCGGCTGTTACTTGCTCGACCAGTTGCCGTGCACGTTGCAGTATTCCCTGGCGATGAGCGAATCGCTGAAGGGTACGAAGAATTCAGCCTCCGGCGGATCACCGGGTTTGAGGTACTTGCGCTGGATGTAGTCGCCGTTGATTACCTCAATCCATTCAATGTAGTGCTCTTGCGCCATCGGGTGGGCGGTGGAGCCCACGATGACTTTCACACCGTTTTCGGTTTTTTCGATTATGGGCACGTGTTTTTCTGTGGTTTTATCGGCGCTTTTTTCTTCCTGCAGGGTCATGTCCTGGCCGCAACATGAAAGCGTTCCGCCTGAAGCGTGCGCCACCTGAACGATATTTCCACATACATCACATTTATAAACTTGCTGTCTTTTCGTCATAACTCTCCCTCTACATGTTCGATGGGTTTCAGTTCATTTCATTGTGTGTTGATATGTATCGTAAGCACGGAATAAATAAATGCAATTGGCTAAGCGGAATAATTTTGCAGAATATTGATGCCCAGTTCGATGTGGGTTTTCAGGTCATGGAGATTGACCGGTTTGCACAGGTAATCATCGGCGCCGCCTTCCAGCGCGCTGACCGTATTTTCGACGCCTTCGTTTCCGGTCAGCATGATAATGTGAAAACAGGATCCGTTCTGTTCCGCCATTTTTCGCGCATGTTTGCACCAGGTCATGCCGTCCATTCCCGGCATGGACCAATCCAGAACCACCACGACTTTCGATTCGGGAGCGAGATCGCCCAGTGCCTGTGCCTGATTCTGATAGAAGTCTGTATCCCATTCGTTTTCAATCTTTGAGAAGTACCGTTTCAGCGAGTTGAGAAAAATCTCCTCGTCATCAATAAAAATAACGCGTTCTTTCATGAACCACTCCTATTCATCCGTCTGAAGAAGCCTTATAATAGTAATAGCGCCTGAATGGACCCGAAGATTAAGAGGATAATGAAAAAAATAGAAGAAAAATGGCATGAATTGCAATTTTATTGAATTAAATTGGGTTCCATCATATTTCCCTTTGACAGAGATCTATCGTGGTGAGATAAAGTGTAAGGATTTTATGAACTTGGACGTACAGAAATAATAGATATGCAGCAATACCCCCAATTCCAGCGGATTGCACATTTCATATAGGAACTGCCATGATTAAAAGCAGGTTTTTCAAAGAATCCAAACTTCGCAAGTATAAAGATAAAGCCAGCGACCTCGTTGAAAAAGGCAAGTACAAGAAGGCGCTGTCGATTTATCGCGACATACTTGAAGCCTTTCCGGATGACACCACCATCATGCTGAAAGTGGGGGATTTATGCAAGAAGCTTGAAATGTTCAATGAGGCTATCGCGGTGTATGTCACCGCTGCGGAATATCACGCTCAATCCGGTCGCCTGTTGCAGGCGATTGCGGTTTGTCGGTTGATTCTCGAGATTGATAAAAACCATACCGGAACCCAGAAGCGCTTGGCGGCGCTGTATGCTCAGAAATACGGATCGTCTGAACATTCGGGAGTAATTGATATTCATGCCAAGGAAGAATCGCCGGCTGCGAAAACGCTGACGCTGACGGATGATGATGTTGTCACCGATGAAGAGTTTGTTGAAGAAGCGAATTCAGACAGCGTGTCTGCGTCGGTTGCTGCCGTTGATACCCACGAGGAATCCGTTGACGTGAACGCCGATTCTGCACAGCGCGACGAACGAGAGAGCGATATAGCGGAACTTTCTGACGATGATATTGAAGCGCTCGATACGACGATGCCGGTTCATCTGGATTTTTCGAACATCGTCAGTGCCGACAGTGAGCTTTCCGAAGTATATGACCTTAGTGATATTGAAGAATATAAACGGGAGCTCGAAGCGGAAGGCTTGTTGGCGTCGGGCGCGGATTTCACTGAACTCGACGAAACCCAGGAGACCCGTCTGACCGGAATTACTCAGCCGAAAAATATGATGCTGACGATTTCCAAACCGCCTACGGCTGCTGAAACCCTGCCTCCGATACCGCTGTTTTCGAGCATGGATGAAGACGCGCTGCTTGAACTGATTAATGACTTGCCGCTGCGGCATTATGATGCGCTGGAAACCGTGGTGAAAGAGGGCGAACACGGCGATTCGTTTTTTATTATCGCGACTGGGAGCGTTGAGATTTTCAAAAACAATGAGAGTCTGGCGACGTTGGAGGAGGGCGCATTCTTCGGTGAAATGGGAATGATTTTTCCCGGGCCGCGTCAGGCCACGGTGGTGACCGCCGAGCCGTGCGACCTGTTCGAGGTTTCCAAGTCTCAGCTGGAAGAAATGACGACACGACATCCGCGGGTTGGACAGGTATTACTGGAGTTCGCCGAACAACGGCTGCTCGACAACTTGTTGAATACATCGCCTATTTTCGCGCCGTTCAGTACCGAAGATCGTCAGTCGCTGATGGATAAATTTGAACCGTACATGCTGGAGGCCGATACGGTGGTAATTGAAGAAGGCGGGATGTCCGCGGGGCTGTACCTGATCGTGGCGGGGGAGGCGGAAGTGTCGATGAGCGGCAATAACGGCGAAGTTATCCAGGTGAGCCGATTGAAGGGAAATGATATTTTCGGCGAAGTGTCGCTGTTGTCTCGTTCGGGCGCAATTGCCACTGTGACAACCGTCACGGAGTGTCGGGTGCTTGTGCTGCCCAAAGGACGGTTCGACGAATTGATCATGACTCACCCGCAGGTGCTGGAGTTGGTTGCCGCCATATCTGACGAACGGGTTGCCACGTTGAACCGGCTGAAAAGTGAGTTGTCTCAGCGGGCGTAGGTCAGCGTGTTCCCAATGAGCTCTTCACCGGCTGGTTCCGGCTGTTTGTTTTTGTCGCGGTGATAAAAAAAATAATTTTTGTTCCCATTTTACCCATGTGACGTGTGTTCTCTGCAAAAGGCAATGACACCGGAGGAGTTCCGCCGGATTGGACTTACTAAGGGAGACTATAATGAAAATGTACGCATCTTTTCAAAAAGCATTGCGGCTTGTTATGACAGCGGTTTTGGCGTTAGCAATGATTTCATGTATCGACGACACCAAATGGCAGTCGATGGAAAGTGTGGTTGTTCGGCATAATCTGACCGGCTTTGCCAGCCAGGCGGATTTTGTTGCGTATGCGAAAAAGGCGGCGATTCAGCGGATGCGGGCTGAGGTTGAAGTCAATCGCCGTTGGGAAGTGACCTGGCTGCAAGGGGACGTTTATCGCTCGAACAGCGGAGGGGATATTGCCATGGAAGACGCTACGGTGCCTGTAGCAGATATGGACGAGAGCGCGGACGGCGCCGGTTCGGCCGCTCCGGAACATTCCGAAACCAATACACAGGAGGAGGGCGTCGATGAAGCCGATGTGGTGAAAACTGACGGTAATTATATTTATGCGCTCCATGAAGGCGAACTGGTTATTGTCAGCGCATTGGACGGTGTAATGGAAAAAGTGAGTGCGCTGGATGTGGGCGGATATGCGAAAGAGATGTTTATTTACGGCGATGCGGCGGTTGTGTTCTCTATGCGTAATCAGGCGGAAGTGCCCGATGAGATTCATTACACGCTGCGTGAGGAGCTGGATCCCATAAAAGATACCGGCGATGGAATGGCTGAGCCCGATATTGACTACGGCAATGATATGTACTGCGACATGTACGGATGCGGCATGTACAGTTTCACCCAAATGACGATTATCGATATTTCCGATCGCGCGATGCCGGTTGCGTTGCGTACGGTCACCTATGCGGCCGATTACGTTACGTCGCGTATGGTGGATGGAAAAGTTCGTTTGGTTATCGACTCAACGATTCCTGTGTTAGATACCAGATGGGACTATGGGAACAACGCAAACTTTGACAGCCTGTCCGGCATCAATGACGCATATCTGAATGTTATTGAAACCAATGAAACGTTTTATAATACATTGACGGCGAATGATATTGTTCCCAAAAAATGGGACTCCGCCACGGAAACCGCTTCGTTTATTATGGCGCCGGATCAAATCTTCGCGCCTGAAACGCCGAACGGCATCGGCTTACAGACCGTGGTATCGGTCGATTTGGAATCACCTCTTAGCGACTCCTGGCAAGCGGGCATTTTTTCTGAGCGTGGAATTGTCTATGCTAGTCGAGAATCCCTCTATCTCACTAGTGCTCGGGATTGGGTGTCCCTTGCCATGGAGTCGGGTTTATGGGCCGGGCAGGAAAATCAGACCACCGGAATTCACAAATTCGCCATTTCGGCAGAAAACAGCAACATCGCGTATGAAGCGACCGGGACCGTGGATGGACGACTGCTGGATCAGTTCTGCATGGGAGAAAAAGACGGTTATCTACGGGTAGCCACCACCACCGGTGATTTCTGGTGGGAAGATGAAAGCAAGAATACGCTTGATAATCATATCTTCGTGTTGCAGCAACGCAGTGCAGCGCTGGCACAGGTCGGCCATTTGGGCGGACTAGGCGAAGGCGAAGAGATTTATGCGGCCCGCTTTGTAGGCGACCGGGGTTTCCTGGTGACATTTTTCCAGACTGATCCGCTGTACACTATTGACCTCTCGAACCCCATTGCGCCTACCGCAGTGGGAGAATGGCAGGGACCTGGATATTCCACGTATCTTCATCCCTTCGGCGAAAATCTGATTATCTCGATGGGGCAGGAAGACTGGCAGGCCGCCATTTCGCTGTACAACATTTCGGAATTCTCCAATCCCACATTGGTTCAGCGCTTCTTCCTCGGCGAGAGCGAATGGACATCTGCGCTCTACGAGCACAAAGCATTTACGTTCAACAGCGAGACCGGCTACCTGGCGATTCCGTATAGCAATTGGGGAACCCAGTTCGATACCGGGATTCGTACGTTCAATGTGTCGGAGGCAGGTATCGCAGCGACCGATCGGCTGTCGTTCTTTGATGCAGCCGTAGAGGACTACGAAGCAGAGGCACAGCGGTCTATGTACATCGGCGATTATATGTACGGCATGTCACGGTGTCGCCTGGCGTCTGCCTCCATTGCGACTCCTTCGGTCGCGGTGGATACCGTCGCGCTGTTCGATGGCGAATTCTGCGAGGATTATTACTATTACTATTACTGATGTCTTTGTATAGCAGACGCCCTTATTATTTCGTTCCTTCTCTTTATCATTCTTGAGAATTTCTAACGATACATCGATACCTCTCCCCAGCCCTCTCCTGCGAGGAGAGGGAACGCAAGGTTGTCATCGATACATTATTGTGCGGATGAAAAAAATAGAAATACAATTGTGTGTCGCCGAAACTTCTGTTACAAGCCTCTCGCTCCCCATATCGTCCTTTGTTTGTGAGACTTTTATGTAGTATGTACATTTTGGTATAAGATTTGCTAGTGCCATCGGGCAATTTTTGAACAGTACATTCCAATTGTTTTTTCGTACTCTTTAAGGAGAACTTCATGGCTCACAAGCAAACGACTTTTCTATCGATTACAGCTGCTGCGATTGCGGTTTTGTTTTCAGCGCAGGCTTGGGCGGACAACAGCGACGGGCTGTCTCAACTGACCAGTTCTTCCAACACGCTGTTTATCCTTATCGGTGCGGTAATGATTCTGGCGATGCATAGCGGCTTCGCGTTTTTAGAAGTGGGTTCCGTACGTAAAAAAAATCAGGTGAACGCACTGAATAAAATTATTGCGGAGTGGGGGTTTTCCACGTTGATTTATTTCTTCATCGGCTACCCCATCGCCCGCGGCATCAGTTTCATGGTGCCCATTAATGAGATGGCCGTCGATAATGGTCTCGACTATGTTCGATTTTTTCTGTTCCTCGGATTTGCCGCGTGCATTCCCGCGATCATTTCCGGCGGTGTTGCGGAACGGGCCAAGTTCTGGACCAATTCGCTGGCCGGTGGGATTTTTGTCGGATTGGTGTATCCGTTCATAGAAGGCGCTACCTGGGGTAACTTTTCAGGTGCCTTGGGAAGCGCGGATGGATGGCTTGCCACAACGTTCGGCGCACCATTTCATGATTTCGCAGGGTCGGTTGTCGTTCATGCCACCGGTGGCTGGTTGGCGCTTCCCGCGATTATTCTTCTCGGATCGAGAATTCGCGTGGCCGAAACCGACACCATCGAAGTCAGCTCCATTCCGTTTCTGGCGTTGGGTTCGTGGATTCTGATTGTCGGATGGTTCGGGTTCAACGTAATGAGTGCCGGTGCAATTAATGATATCTCGGGCCTGGTTGCCATCAACTCGCTGCTGGCAATGGTTGGGGGCACCATTTCAGCATTGATTGTTTCGAAGAATGATGCGGGATTTGTACACAACGGCGCGTTGGCGGGGCTCGTTGCGGTGTGTGCCGGTTCAGATTTGTATCACCCCGTCGGTGCTCTCGTGGTGGGGGTGGTCGCGGGATTAATTTTTGTGTTTGTGTTCCAATTCGAAACCAGCAAATTGAAAATTGACGATGTGCTCGGTGTCTGGCCGCTGCACGGGTTGTGCGGTATCTGGGGCGGATTGGCTGCGGGTATTTTCGGTCTGGAAGCATTGGGCGGCGCGGGCGGCGTATCGTTCATGTCACAATTGACGGTTTCTATCGGTGTGATTGCGGTTGCCCTGACAGCCAGTTTCGTGGTGTACGGGACACTGAAAAAAACCGTCGGCATTCGGTTGGGCGCACAGGAAGAACGCATCGGTTCAGATATTTCGATTCATTCGATCGCGTCTTCTCCTGAAGATGCATTTTAATACATACAACTGACAATCACTAAATGGAACCTTTGCTCATGCCTGGTTGCGCGTGACGATGACAAGGATAAAAAATGAAATTGGTAATCGCTATTATTCAACCTGAAAGACTATCTTACGTGAAAGAAGAACTGTTCAAAGCGGAAGTTCGCAAGATGACGGTCAGTCGAGTGAAAGGCTGCGGACAGCAGATGGGCTATGAATCGTCGTATCGCGGAAAAATCCATTCCGTGAATTTGCTCGACAAAATCAGAATCGGCATTGTGGTGAACGACGACTTCGAACAACCGACCATTGACGCCATTGTCAGGGGCGCACGCACGGGGAATATCGGAGACGGTAAAATCTTCGTGCAGAATCTCGACCGTTGCATTCGTATCCGCACCGGAGAAGAAGGCTCTGAGGCTGTCGGATAAGCGTGTCGTACGGAGCAGTCCTTTTTACATCGTTTGCAAAGAAAATCGATTCCGCCATATAATTCATCCGTATTTGTAATTTTCTTCTATATAAATCACTTGCCTTCCGAGCCTCATTTGATATTTGTGCGGCGTTATGGTGAAAAAATCTAAAATGAGCAAACGCGCGAAATGGACACTGGTGGTTTTCTCCGTGTTGCTGCATCCGCTGCTGCTCGTTTTACTGTTTCCGTACATGGGGGAAACCATCAACCTTGCGGTGCTGATTGCGCCGGTCACTGCAACCTTGTTGTTCGGATGGCGCACCGGGCTGTTGTTCGTGCCGGTGAATGTGATTGCGACCGCGGTTATTTTCAGCCAGGTGTTCCATTTGGATGCAACGACCGGAAGGCCCAAAGCGGTGGTGTCGGCGTTCGTATTGGCGGTGTTCTGTCTGGCGGCCGATCGGCTGAGGCATTTCATTATCCAGCGGCGACTAATGGCGGAAGAACTCGATCGGGCAAAAAAAATGGAGGCCATCGGGCGTCTGGCCGGCGGCGTGGCCCATGACATGAATAATACGCTGAATGCCATTATGGGGTCAATTTTCGCCCATCGGCAGGAATTGACCGTATACGGGAGAAGCTTTCCCGATTTGGATAATATCGCGGCGGCGTGTGATCGCGGCGCGCAGTTGACTCAGAATTTGCTGGGGTTCGCCAGACAGAGCAATTTGAATAATCAGATCTTTTCATTAAATCGGGTAATCGCGGGCACCGAATTGTTGTTGAAACGAACCGCCGAAAAAAATATTCAGATTGTCACATCGCTCTCTCCGACGGAACCTTATATGGCAGGCGATCGCAGTCAGATTGAGAACGCGGTAATGAATCTGTGTCTGAACGCATTGGACGCCATGGGGGGGCAGGGGACGTTGACTATGAAGACCGGCATTCATCGCAAAGATGTGTTTCTGCAAATTTCAGACACCGGAGAAGGAATGGACCGGTCGGTTCAGGAACATGTCTTTGAACCGTTCTTCACAACCAAGGCGGAAGGCAAGGGTACGGGGTTGGGTTTATCGATGGTGTACGGCGCGGTACACGCGATGAATGGAAAAATTCGGTTGGAGAGTGCTCCCGGTCGGGGAACAGATATTACGCTCACATTTCCCAGACAGGCTTCCGATGTGCCCGAAAAATCGAATTCCAGCGTGCCACCGGAGCCGATATCAGAAATCGGTACTTTGGCAGAGCACACTGTTTTGTTGGTTGATGATGAGCCGCTGGTGCTGCGCGCGGGAATGCGCATGCTGAAGGTGCTCGGGTGCCGGGTTGTCGGCGCGGGAGGGGGAAAAGAAGCACTGGAATTGTTTGAAAAACACAAGTCAGAGATTTCGTTGGTGGTGATTGATTTGATCATGCCTGAAATGGACGGCATTGCCACATTAAATGAGATTCACAACATCGTTGAAGACATGCCCGTGATTCTGGTGTCCGGGTATACCAAGGAATCTGACAAACTCGATATTCTGAAGCAGAAGCCCGAGCAGGTGAAGTTTCTGGCGAAACCCTACAGGCCGGAGCAACTGAATCGTATTGCCCAGAAGTTGCTGGACGGGCGGACGAATGACTCCCGAGTGAGTTCCGCATAAAGAAATAGTATGCTGGTGGTGCAGTCCCACAGAATGCCGACGATTTGTATTGACGAGGTTGATTCCTCGACGAGACAGACGATTCTTTCACTTCAGAAAATTGAGTACAGCGCGATTCCCACTGACAAAGGCATCTGCACGTTGGCCCTGTGGGAAGGTCGGGTCTGCTTTCTCGCATTGGGAAGCAGCGCCGCACAGCCCCGCATTGACGAGGCGCTGAAACGAACATTCGCGCGTCATGGTGAAATGAAACGCAGCACCGTTGTGAAACGCGTGGGAGAGCAGGTTTTTGCGGCGCAGAATAACAATGCCCACCCTCTTCGGGTTCGGTTGTTCGGCACCGAATTTCAACGCATGGTATGGCGCGCGCTGGCGCAGATTCCTTCGGGAACAACTCTTTCGTATCAGGCGGTTGCCCAGAAGCTGCGGCGGCCGACCGCGACGCGGGCAGTGGCGAGTGCCATCGCATTGAACCCGGTTGCGCTCCTGATTCCCTGTCACCGGGTGATTGCGAAAGACGGCAGCATACGCGGATATCGCTGGGGTCTGGACCTCAAGCGAGAACTGCTGCGATGTGAGCAAATGTGTCTCGGCCGGGGATGACTTTTGAAGTTACATCATATTGAGCGAATTGCAGTAGCGCGAATCGTCGGCTGTCAGTATGATTGTTCAGCACAACACGCAATCAATGGAGAGTCAAACATGAAATGTGAAAAGTGTGGTCAGCTGACTGACGAAGGTTCAGTTTTTTGTGGAAACTGCGGTGCGAAAATGTCGCCTCCGAAAACGGATGCGTCTGAATCTGAAACGCCGCAACAAGGTGCCGCAACTCTTACGTCTTCGGGCGCTGATGCGTCTCCGCAGGAGAAGGCACCGGTAACGGAAGCACCTCCCGTGAAACCATACATGCCGGCGAAGGATGAGCAGCGGACGTCGCCGGTGTTGATTGCTGTCGCAGTTGTCGGTGCATTGCTGTTTCTGGCGGCGGCAGTTGCGGGGGTGTACTTTTTTTTCATGTACGACGAAAGCACCGCACAAACGAACACAGTCGCGTCAAAGGATGCTTCATCGACACCAAAAACCGCCACGGCATTGCCCGCTGCGGCGGTAGAACCCGCTGCGGAACTTTCGCCGTTTGATGATTCCGGCGTGAAGGTGAAGATAACAACGGTGAATAATCCGGCGCTGGTGAAAAATATCGACGCCTCAGTGAACATGGTGGAAGTAACTCGAAGCGACAACAAGAAGAATTTCGGATTTTATTCCACCGTGAAGATTCCGTACGAGGCAAGTGCCATCGATTCAGGTGAAAACGTAAGTGATTGTGTGGTCGCCGCGTACTATCAGCCGAAGACAAAAAACTGGGCGCCGGTTCTGTTCGAACTCGATACCCGGAACCGACAGGTCATTATTTCAACGGATCACTTCTCGCTGTTTGCGGTATTCACCTTTAAAAACAAGGGAAAGCGAACCGCTAGTGCTCAAATACCGTCCAGTATCAATATGAGCAATCTGCCTAAGGTGGAATACAGTAAGATTTTAAGTGAGGTGTCAGAGGGAACAGACCGCGCCGCCCTGGAAGCGGGGTTCGGCATTGTGAACGACTCGTTCAATTTTGCCGGTAACAGCCTCACTCTCGCCACCGAACCGTTTCGTATCATTGACCCCCTCAGCAAATGGCCGCGAGTTGATAAAATAGGTAATGCCGCCCTGGGAATAGGCGTTGCCCTGGCGGGGGTTCAGTTGGTTCTCGATTATCAGCAGGAAGGCAAAGTAGGCGCCAAAACTCTCTGTAACGCCATCAAGAATGCGTCTTTCCTGGCCATTTCAAAATTCGGAAGCAGTGCCCTGAAAATAAAATCAGTTGGTTTTTTCTTAATTGATTACTCGCTCACATCATTCGGCAACGAAGCCTGGAACAACCTGGCAGACAAGCATCGAAAGATGTATATCAATTATTACAATCGGCGGTACGGCGGCGAAACCGGTGAGCAGAAGCAATTGCTGAGAAAAGTATATGAGACCTACCGCAAGAGCCTTTCCCAAAAAGACAAGTTTGATTTGGCCAAAGAAGTTCGTCTTGCGCTTACCACCCATTGTGAAGAGTTCTGGAAACAGGGCGCGATTGAGACGGTCGATAACATGTCGCAAATGAGTGATACCTGGTTTTCGAATCTTACGGATTCCAAGCAGAAAGAAATTTCAGAGGGGTATTGTGCCCAATTGATGTCGACAGTGGGCAAAGCCATTATGGAGAATATGATTCAGCGAATTCAGATGGATTTGTACAAGGAATATATGCTTCAGCTGAACCGGATGAAAAGCGAACTGAATCAGCAGGCAATCGTTACCATCTATGAACCCCGCGAAGACGAAGATACGCCTTATCAGTATGTCGGGCATCTGGTGCGGTTTGCGCCCCTCGGGGAAGACGCCGAAGTAAAAAGCTGGCAGGGCAGGTTGCCCGATGACGCCACGGTTACAGTGCCGTTCCGTTTGGCTGGGTACCTGACGGCCGGGTCTCCCACGAAAATTCAGGTGTTCGCTCCCGGCGACAATCCCGATGAAGATGAGCCCGTTCTGGAGGTTCCGTTTGAGTTGAATCGCAAAAAAATACAAATCGCGCTGAAACCCTCCAAGCAGGAATTCGCCGGCACGTATCGCGCAACGGTTCCCTCCCGGCGCATTATTATGGAAGAACTTCAGAAGCTGGGGTACATCGGTACCGCCACCGACGCACCGGTTGAGATTGTGGTGGACGAAAAAAATCAGATGCACGTGAAGTATCATTATTCCTATACCTATCGCACCAGCGAAGAAGATGAAGAACCCTCCCGAGGTGGCTCAGACGCGGATTTCACCTTGCCGGTGAACGAAGACGGCTCCTTCCGAATTGCGAAAGACGGCGAATACTTCAAAGGAAAAATTCACGAATCGAACGGTAAAATGGTCGTAGACGTTGAAATGACCGAATCCAGCTTTGACGAATCCATCCGAAAAGTTGTCCGCTTCACCGCAACCAGGCAGGATTAAAAGATACACCCATGAACCGCGTTCGTTAACCTGTTTCATCTCGAAGGGCTGTGAGAGGTCCGGGGCGCGCTCCGCAGCCTTGTCGCTCTGATGACAACTCGGAAGTTTTGATGGAAGGAAAAGATAAAATGAGAAAGAGGGGCGGGTACTTGATGGTGGCGCCGCTGCGCGGTGCGGG
>JAFGXQ010000218.1 GCA_016936575.1 Deltaproteobacteria bacterium | reverse complement strand
TCGTTTCCTGCAATCTGATCACATCTTGAAAAAGATTAACACCCCGGATCAACACAGCTTTTTGTTTTTTTCAGGGACGACTAAATAGTCCACAGTCATCCGACACCGGTTTGATCGGTTTTGGTCAGAAGACGGCTGTCTTTCAACAGGACCGGCGTGGCGTCTTCCAATACCCCTGTTTTTCGAACTGTTAACCACACGATTTTCCAAGGGAAAGGAGGGATAGGAGACGCTACGTCCCCCGGGAATTCTATTTTATACGAACCAGTATTATTTATTCTGCATTGTTTGCGTCTTTTTTACGGGCGTGAACAACGATCTGTTCGGTATCTTCGGTGATCGGGGCGTTTGGCTGAAAATCGGGGGAGAGGGTGGTCATTTTTAAACTCGCCGCGCCCAATAGTGTGGGCAGTTGATTGATGTAAATACAGCGTTGGGCAATGGTCATTTCAAATTGCTTCTCATCGGAGCTGTAAGGGTTGGCAACAAAAATATACGACGTATCGAACCGCTGGGGGTCTGTCCCCACCAGGGTTTTTTCATACACCTCGATACGGGTGCCGTTGTCATCGAGAACAGTGGTGTCGATATACGATTCTTCTTCTTCGCCGGTGTTTTGAAAATTGTCGGGTACGAAATACATATCGAAGATCAGCTCGCCGTCTTCTTCAAGATGCGCCGCGGCACGCTGCAATGCGCGAATGACATCGGCCTCAGAGGTCATGCACAGCAGTCCGTTGAACGGAATAATCACTTTATCGAATCGATGTGACAGCGCGAAGCTGCGCATGTCCGCCAAATGGCAAGCGGGCAAAGGAGTCAACGATGCGGTGTGTGTTTGAAACGCTTCGACCATTTCCGGATCATTGTCAATGCCCTGAACCAGGCATCCATGGTCACACAAGGTTTTCGCGATGCGCCCGTTGCCGCAGCCGATTTCAAGCACGCGTTCTTCGGGGTTGCAGCAGCGGGCATAGTACGAAGCATCTCCGGGATTCCCGGTGTGCAGCAGATTGTAGAGTCGATTGCGTTCACTCATCATTGCGTAATATTATTCCGCTACCGAAAACAGCACCCACTCAGCGGCCGCCAATCGGACTTCCAGTTCGGTATGGGTCAACAACGGGACAATGGACTCCCGAAGCGCCGAAAGCCCACGTAGCTTCGATGCATGTGCAACCAGAAATACGGGGTCCTGAAGCGCTGCCGAAAGTCGCGTCAGCGCGTAGGCATCGCCGCGGCGTGCAAGGGTGATCATCGGCATGGGGGCGAGCAGGTCCTCCGAAAAATATTTCTTTAACAACGCGACTGCTTTTTCGGTTTCGATGTTCTTTTGCAGCATGACCGCGGCCGCGGCAAATGCCTCCTGGCCGGAACGGGTCAGTGCCGCTGTCAGGTACTTGCGCTGTGTGGGCAGCGATGTACGCTGCAGCGCGCGAATCGCGGCAATGCGAACCGTTTCGCTGTGATCGTTGAGAGCGTCTGTCAGGCGATTTTGCGCGGTGGGAAAACTGCGTTCCGAAAGCAGTGCGGCGGCGAATACTTTGCGAACGGTCATAGGGCCTTCCATGTAGTGGTGCAAAAACAGCACCGCGTCCGCCGTACCCAGTCGCAACATGCCTTCCAGTGCCGCGTCGACCACGCCGTCATTTTTTTCGGCGTAAATGGCATCTGCAAGCAGTGAAAGCGCATCGGGTTGAAGCGCCTTAGCGCACCGGGCGGCGGCCGCGCGAACATGGGGAACAGGATCGGTTCGGAGCCGTTCGGCAACCTGCGACGATTCGTCAGTGGTTAGTGAACGACGGCACAATGCTGCGATAGAGGCGCTGCGCACCGTGGCGTTGATGTCGGTCAGCAGCTGCAGCAGCTGGTCCGTGGGTAAATTATGGGCAAAGGAGGTGGCAAAAAGGGAACGAACGTTTCCGTCATTTTTTTTCCAATCGTCAGGAATGTCGTTCGGAGAATTTTCGCGATGGCGATCAAGAATGATTTGCGCCATCTGAACGGATGCCGGGGAAGTCCCCTTCGCGGCGATTCGCTCCAGCGCCGCCAGCCCCGCATCGGTATCGGGGCGGAGCAGCAGTATCCACGGTTTGGGCTGTTCGTTCTGCAGTGCTTCTTCTTCAATAATCATGGCTGCGAAGTGAGTGATGAGTGATGAATCTTTTTCAGTCAGTTGCGCCGCATCGTTCCAGCGCTGACCGTGAACGGCTCGCTGCAGCGGCGCCAGATTGGGACCGCAGCCGGACAATTCGCAAGTGGCGATGACGAAAAACAGAAAAACGCGGGAGCGCGAACCCATTATGATCGACACAGCAACGCGGCGCCCAGCACCCCGGCGGAATCGCCCAGCTCATGTTGCAGAATCGGCGTGCGCAGGTTCTCGCTGAACAGGTACTCCGCCACTTTTCGGTATCCGCGCGAATATAATGCGGATACATTGGACACACCGCCGCCGAGCACCACTGCGTCCGGGTCCAGAATGTTGATCAGATTCGACAGCGCGCGACCGTAATTATCGAGCATGGTATCGATACAGGTGACAGCAACGGATTCACCGCTTTGATCGCGCGCAACGATTTCTTTCAGACCGATGGGCTCGCCGCCAAGCTCGCGGTAATGTCGTTCAATGGCCGGGCCGGCGATGAATTGCTCCACGCAACCGGTTTTTCCGCAGTAGCAGGGGGTGTTGGAGTCTGGCCACAGGCTGGTGTGACCCCATTCACCGCAAATGGAGTGAGGGCCTTCGCGAACCGCGCCGTTGATGACCAGTCCGCCGCCCACGCCGGTTCCCATGATCACACCGAAAACAACCTTGTGACCTTTTCCGGCGCCTAGCACCGCTTCGGCAAGTGCGAAACAGTTGGCGTCGTTGGCGAAAAACAGCTTGGGAGATACGCGCTCCTGAACTTCCCGATGAAAAAAACGGCCGTTCAGACATTCAGTATTTGCATTTTTTACCGCGCCGTCGGCACGCGTGCTGCCGGGCATCCCGATACCCACGCGGGAAACGGCGGGAAATTTTTTACAGAAATCGGTGATAAACGCCGACAGCGTGTCCACGAGGGCGTCGTATCCCTGGTGGGCATTGGTGGGAATGCGCGTGCGTTCGTGGATTTGAAGTTTCGGCGAAAAGGAAACCGCCACCGCTTCGATTTTGGTGCCGCCCATGTCAATGCCAACAAACAGGTCGCTCATGCTGTTCTAAAATCCGTTTTTGTTGCCGCCGCACATGAAGCAGCCTACCACTTTGCCGTCGGTGCTGTAGTGCAGGTTGTAGCTGTGAACGGTGCGATTGCAGATCGGGCACACAGAGGGACCGGGGGTGATGACGGCGGGTTCAGTATCGACTTCTTTTTCGGGCGCTTCTTCTGTCATCGGTTCATCGGGATCTTTAAAGACCGGAACCGGTTTGGCCACCGCGTACAATTTGATGCTTTCAAATCGAATGCGCTGCTCCGCCCCGAGCGCCATCAGTTTTCGGTGTACCCGGCGGCAGGTTTCTTCCAGGTCGAGCTGCGAAATACTGGCGCCGATGCGCTCGCCTGCAATCCAGTCTTTACGACCGACCGGCGTCAGCTCAATTTCTGTATCGGTCTGCTCCATGAGCGCGCGCACCGCATCTCGAAGCGATTGTTCGGTTTTCACACCGATAAGAATGTCTAGCTCTTTCACATTGTTCATCATAATATTTCCCAAGGGATAAACCAACTTCGGCTGCGATGCAATCTTACGGGTGCAAAATCGTCAGTTCATCACCCGGTTGAATACCGTTATAAATCCGTCGTACTGTTGCTCCAGCGAAAATCGCTCCATATGTTCAAACCCCGCCTCAATCATTTCGTCGCGAAACGCTTCGTCGTCCATTTTGCGAATCGCCTCCGCCCAGGCGTGCACATTGCTGAAATCATCAATCAGAATACCGCCTTCTCCCACGGATTCCGGCAGACCGCCTGTGTTCGATGCAATCACCGGAATCTGGTTGTACATAGCCTCCAGGGCGACCCGGCCGAACGGTTCTTCCCATTGAGATGGAATGATCAGCGTTCGCGTCATGGTGTAAATGGTAGCCACATCGGGGGATCGCCTCGCGTGCACCACGTTTCCCGCCCGAACCAGAGCGATACCGTGGGAGCCCGCTTCCATGAACCCCTCCACAAACAGAAACGCGCGATCTTTCAGTTCCTCTTTCACCAACTGCTCCACAATGTCGAGACCTTTGTGGGGAAGAGGATTGAAAAACGTGATGAAATCTCCCGAGGTATCGGCCACCTGAAACGTCCGACTACTGGGAACGGGGTAAATGACATCGACCTCTCGGTCCCAGCGTGCCTGAATTTTGCCGGCCATAAACTGGCTGTTGGTGCACACCGCGGCGAGCTTTTTCTGCACCCCGTCGAACAGGGACATAACGGGTTCGAGTTCGTGAATATACATGATCACCGGCAGAGAATACTGCTTGAACACATTCATCATTCGGTGAATATCATCGTCGCTGCACGAGGTTTCAGGACACGATGTCATGACAATATTGGGTCTGAATTCTTCAATAATACCGGTTAGTTTTTTGATGAAGTCACTTTGCACCAGATTCACTCGAACCCCGTCTGTCACGTAGCCGCGCTGGCGGGTGGTGCCGTCCACATTGGGGGCCACCATGCCGAATACCCGTACCTCCATGTTGTTTCGGGCGAGGCGCCGGGCGAATTCGTGATTGGCCACATCCCCACCGCTCACGGTGGTCGGAAACCACCATCGATGGTTGGCAATCAGCAATCTGAGCGGTCTGTTCGGCATTGTGTAATCCTTATGCGACGGGTCGCGAGAATCAACCTATTTTTCGGGCCGCTTCCAACACAGCCACCGCGGATTTGATTCGCCCGAAGGGGGCGGAAACCTGAATTCCCTGCACCCGGGGCAACACTTTTTCCATCAGTTCAATTGCAATTTCAAGCCCCACCGCGCGTTCAACGCCGTCTTTGTGGGCCTTCGTCATTTTGGCAAGCACCGCCTCGGGAACAGATACCCCCGGCATTTCGTTGGCCAGAAACTCAGCGTTTCGAAGACTCTGGAGCGGCCAGATTCCCGCCAGCACCGGTACATTCGCTGCTGGGTCCACTTTGTCGAGAAACCGCAGCAACTGTTCGGCATCAAACACCGGCTGGGTGATGGCGCACAACGCACCCGCCTCCACCTTCAGCTTCAGCCGTTTCAGCTCTTTTTCCTGATTCACCGCTGTGGGATTCAGCCCCACCATGGGTACATACCCTGTGGGAGCGCCGATGGAGCGTCCGCTCAAGTCGAGTCCGGTGTTCAGGCGGCGGATCATTTTGGTCAGGCCGATGGCGTCCACATCGAACACCGCCGTGGCGTTCGGATAATCGCCCATAATGGGCGGGTCTCCGGTGATAACCAGAATGTTTTTCAGCCCCAGCGCATAGGCGCCGAGCAGGTCGGCCTGCATGCCCACCAGGTTGCGGTCGCGACAGGCGTAGTGCATAACGGTTTCGATTCCCACATCCCGTTCAATCACCACCGCCATGGCCAGGGGGCCCATACGAGCGGAGGCCCTGGGGCCGTCCGGAATATTGATAGCGTCGAATCCCGCATCCATCACGGTCTGGCTGCTCACCAGAATGCGCTTTAAATCCCAGCCCTGGGGCGGCGTCAGCTCGACAGTGGCGACAAATTCGCCTGCTGCCAGTTTGGCGCCGAGCCTGGAGCGGTTTTCCAGCGGAATTTCAGGCTTGGCCGGTTCAATTTCTTCAATACTTTCAATGATTACCGACAGGGAACGCGCCTCTCCGCTCATTTGTCGGATAGACGATGATATTGACTGAATATGATGGGGTGTGGTGCCGCAGCAGCCCCCCACCACCTGGGCGCCCACCTGCACAAATCGGCGGGCATAATTGGCCATGTAGTCCGGCGAGCACACATAGATGGTTCGCCCTTCCACCTGCGTGGGCAACCCGGCGTTGGGCATCACACTCAGTGGAATATGAGTGACCCGGCGGATGCGTTCCAGGGCATCGAGCATGGGCTTGGGGCCCACCGAACAGTTGATGCCCACCACGTCGGCGCCGTATCGCTCCAGCTGAATGGCCACATCTTCGGCTTTGGCGCCGTACTTGGTGTTGCCTTCCTGATTTACCGTGAACGAGCAGATGACCGGGATATCGATATTTCGGGTATTCCGCACCTCCTTGAGGGCATCAATGGCATACCGGATTTCCTCCAGATCTGAGAATGTTTCCAGAATGATGAGATGCACGCCCGCTTCCACCAGCGCGTCAATCTGTTCGTAAAATGCGTCTTTTACCGAAAATTCACTATCGGCTTCGAGCAGCGGTTCCAGTTTTACGCCCAGAGGTCCGACCGCGCCGGCCACCAGCACCGTATCGCCGGCGGCCTCCAGCGCCAGCTTGACCCCGGCGGCATTGATTTCGCGCACTTTGTCGGCCAGGTCGAACGATGCCAGTTTATATCGATTGGCACCGAAGGTGTTGGTTTCAATCACCATGGCACCGGCGGCGACGAAATCTTTATGAATGCGGAGAATTAGTTTTGGATCCGTTACATTTAGCTGGTCGAAGCAACGGTTGATGAACACGCCGTGATCAAACAACGTGGTACCCATCCCCCCGTCGAAAATGACGGTCTGCTTTTTTAGAAGTGAGCGAAAGCGATTTTCCATATGTATTCCCGAACCCCGGTGCCGGGGCGTACTGTTCTATCATCGGTTTTTGTTTGCTGCGGCGGAATTCGTCGCATCTGGGGTGTCTTAGCACGAAAAACAGATTTTACCAATTGAGTTCCCATTCAAACGCCGAAAACCGATTTGTCCATTCAATGCTGGACTGTGACAGGACATTGCTCTATATGTGCTTAGGAATTTAATGTAATTATGGTACAATTTGAATTATTTACGTGCGAATATCCACATGTCTTTTGAGGAGGACAATTTGTTTAGATGGTACAGTAATCTATTGGCATTTCTTTTCATGACACTCCTGCTGGCCTGGACTCAGGCGGCATTCGCCCAGGATGACGGTGCGGATGAATCTGCCGGTGCCGAGGAAGATGCCGAAGAGACCGACGGCGATGATGATGATGACGACGATGACGACGACGGTGATGATGAAGACGATGACGACGACGGTGATGACGACGACGACGACGATGACGACGATGACGACGACGACGATGATGATGATGATGATGATGATGACGATGACGACGATGACGACGATGACAATGCACTTGAGGGGGAAACCGCCGACGACCTCGAACTGGATTATACCGCACTTGGAGAAATGAATCCTGAAGATGAGCTGAACAACTCGACCAGCGAAGCGGGGCCCACCACCGCGGTGTCGGAAGACTGGACCCAGCGCAGCCTGGATTTACTCGAAATACACGGCTATTTCCGTGTTCGACCCGGCTTGTACAACAAATTGTATATTCGTAATGATCCATCGTTGTTCCCGCTGGATGGCAACAGGGATTCGGTCGATAGAAAGGCGGGATGCAGGAAGAGCGATAAATGCAAAACCATCGCCGGCTCCGACATGCGCTTTCTGTTGGCGCCCACTATCAACCTCAGCGAAGAAGTACGCATCAACTCCGAATTTATTTTCTTCGACAATTTGGTGATGGGATCCACTCCGTCATACGTGCTGGACCAGAATGCCGGTACCAGCTCCACCGGAGAGGTGCTCGGGTATTCCCAGGGCGCACCGTCCACCAGCGATTATTTTACGATGAATCGCGTATGGGGTGAGATGGAAGGGCCCATCGGTCATCTGCGTTTCGGGCGTATGCCCAGCCATTGGGGAACCGGTATGTTGTACAACAGCGGCGACGGGCTCAACGACGATTTGGGCGATTCTGTGGACCGCATTTCGTTTGAGTTCAAGGTGAACGGCTGGATGTTCATGCCCGCATTTGATTTTCCCAATGAGGGACTATCTCTCGACAGCAGCGCCGGTCGTCCGTTTGACGTTTCTCAGCTCGACGAGGGATATCGCATTGTAGGGGTGGTGGCCTATCAGCACGAACTCGAAGACCAACGCGCGATGCTGAAACGCGGAGATTGGTTGATTAACACCGGATTGCACTTTTCGTATCGCTCGCAGGCCATGAGTTTTCACTGGACCGGGGAGTACGATGAACTCGACGATGATCCGGAGTATGCGAATGAGATAACCCCCTACGAACGGGGATTGTGGGCGGTAACACCGGATTTGTGGTTTCAGTTTCTGCACGGGACATTCCATCTGGAGCTGGAACTGGCGTTCAACATCGGCGAACTGAGTGAACCGTCCATTACCGGTACAGACATGAACGCCATGAAGATTCTGTCCTGGGGCGGTGTGCTGCAGGCCGACTACGGGCTGCTTTCCGATCAGTTGCGATTGGGTCTCGAATTCGGTATCGCTTCAGGCGATCGCGATGTGGAGGGGCTGAGCGCGCCCACCTCGTTTGATCAGACCAACGGCGATTCCAGCACGTACTCGGTATTTTCATTCAATCCGGCGTATAGCGTGGATTTACTTCTGTATCGCAATGTGCTCGGCTCCGTATCGGGAACCTACTATTTCAAACCGTGGTTGCGGTATGACTTCCTGAAAGCGGCCATGGGCAAAAATCTCGGTGTGCAGCTCGATGTGATGTTCGCGCGCGCCATGTTTGAGAGTTCCACCATCAGTGACAGTTCCAACAACCTGGGAATCGAAATCGATGCGCGGGTGGATTTTGTTACCGCCGACCGGTTCCACGCCAGTTTGAAATACGGCGTGCTGTTTCCGCTCAACGGTTTCAAGGGAACCTATGAGTGGAGCGATGACGTTGATGGCGATCAGGAATACCGCGATACCGATTTGACCATTCCGCAAACCCTGCAACTGCTGCTGGGAATTACGTTCTAACTTTTCATGTTGAAAATTCTCCCTGTATTCGCTGCTGTTCTATTGTTCACCGTCGGTGCGCGGGCGCACGATACCGGCAAGAAACCTCACGTTCATCAGAACGGGCCGTATCGGATTCATGTAATTACCATCGGCCCGGGCGAAGAGTTGTTTACGCGTTTCGGTCATATTGCCATGATGGTTGAAAACACCGCCACCAATGAAAAGCGGGTGTACAATTTCGGAACCTTCACCTTCGACGACCCGGAGCTTCGTATCAAGTATGCGCGCGGTTTTTTGAATTACTGGTTGTCGGTGGCGTCGTTCGATCTGTTTTTCAGCTACTACGCCGAGATGAATCGCGATGTCTGGTTGCAGACACTCAATCTGAGTGAGGCCCAGGCCAAAGACGTGGCGCATCGGCTCGAAATCAATTCGCTGCCGGAAAACCGGTATTACGCATATCGTCACTACCTCGACAATTGCTGTACCCGGATTCGCGACGTGATTGATGATGTCACCGACGGCGCGATTTCGAAGAAGTTTAAAAAACAATCGGTACCCCGAGATTTTCGGTATTGGACCGCTACCGCGCTGGATGGATTGCCCATCTATAAAAGTGTAATTCTGTATTCTTTGGGACCTGCCATCGATAAGCCGTTGACCCGTTGGGACGAGGAATTTCTGCCGGCGGTGCTGCTTGAAGATCTTGACAAAGTCACCCTGGGCAAGTCGGGGGTGCCGCTGGTGGCATCGAAGCGATTGCTGGTGGAACGCCACGGTAGTCCCATCGGCGCGCAGGTTCCGACGATTGATATAGTAGTGCTGATGGTGCTTGGGCTGTTGATGGTTGTCGGGTTCGGCGCGCCGCTTATTGTCGGCAATAAAAAATGGAGCCGTCGCTGCCTGGGGGCGGGGTTGGTGTTATGGGGGCTGCTGGCGGGGTTGGGTGGATTGATGCTGCTGGCCTACTGGACGCTGACCACCCATTACGATACGCACTATAATGAGAATCTGCTGGTCAATCCGTTTCTCCATATGTGGCTCATCGGCCCTGGGGTGATGTTGCTGTTTCGCGCGCGGCTCGGCGGACGCACTGTGAAATTTATGCGGTGGTATCTGCTGGGGGCGCTGGCGCTCATCTCGGTTGATATTCTGTTGAAAATCGGTCCGTTCATTCAGGGCAACTGGGCGCCCATCGTTTTGGCGATTGCGCTGAATACCGCCGCATTTTTCGGTTTGCAACGAACCGAAATAGAATAGAGATTCTTTCTTTTTTCGGTTCCACCGTTTTACCTGATGCTCCGCAGTTACAAACTGCATCGTTTCAAAAAATGATGAAATCATAAATTTTTGTTTGTGTCGTCCTCTCTGCACCTTCTTGAAACAAACCATGCCCATGCGCCGTTGGCAACAATGAGTCCAAACATAATCCATACCAGCGGAGTATGGAGGCCGCCCCTTCGATAACTGCCGATAAGGGAGCTGGAACAGAAAAACACAAAACAGAAGATGATGACCATCATGGTCCAGAACCATCTGGTTTTCTGGGTTCGAATATACGCCCGGCCCAATAGAAATACAAAAAGTTCATAGAGTAAAATGATACCCGCAATAATGGTATTTACGATGACGTCCAGTCCCGCGAAGCCATGTGCGGCCACCGCAGGAGATACGGCCGTTCCCAGAAGCAGCGTCCAAAGTACCCATTTAGGTTTGTGATGTGTCGTGAGCGTCATTCGACTAAATCCTTGCGTGCGTTCAATTGTGTATGCCGAGAATGATAAATGAGAATGATAAATGAACCAATGAATCGGCACAATCATTGTTGTGAAACAAAAAAAGATTCGGTGGGAGGAAAAAGAGACAGCCCCGGACTTTATTCCGCCATGACGGTTTGGGTTACGCAGCCGAACTCAATGCTCAACGTAGCGTCCGTCTGATTCTGAAACCAGGTGCAGGTATCGGGGCACACGTAAATACGGCTGGGAGCGGTAGCATCATCATAGTACCAACCGTGGGTGTCTGGCGGGCAATCCGCTGCGGAGGGAACGTTGCCCACCAGGTAAGCGTCCACTGTTGCACTGGAGAATCGGACATTTACCAGATCGGGGTCAAGTGTTTCACCATCAGGCGGGGTGGGTAATGCCCATTCGCAGTTGAGTTTGGAGCTTGCGATGACTGATGACCCCAGCGCTTCAAATACCGGGTCAAAATTCTGTTCGCATAGATCCCCCGAAACCCCGCTGGTGCGCTCAACTAGAGCGGTATATGAATCCCAGTAAATCGGCGGGTCGGCGTCGGGACTGGACGGTGCGGCATATGTACTGCAAGGGTCGTCTGCTTCAGCCAGGTCTTTGGCAGTGTAGGCGAAAATGCCGTGAAACTGATAGTCTACAAGATCAGGAGAAAGTGCGGTGAATGCCGCGTCAAACTCATCTGCGGTGGTTTCGTCTCCATCGTCGGATACAACCACCACGTGTTTGACCGAGTTGGTTCGAATCATGTCATGCCATCCTTCCACTGTCAGAACGTTGTTGTCATCGTATGTGGAAATAAGCCATTCCAGACCTTTCATACTGGGTACGCGTATGCTGATGTGCTTGTATACGGGAATATTTGTGTCATCGGTGACCGGTTCCTCCGGATCATCAGTATCAGGTTCGTCATTCGTGTATTCACAACCGTCCGCTGCTCCAAGCGGCGGATCGATGCAGATTCCATAGCTGACGCTGCCGGTGCTGCCGCAGTCACCGGGAAGACAAGAGATGATGACGATACGAGGGTCGATGCCACTGCTCATGATCTGCTGAGAGAAATCGTTCATGTTGGCGCGAACCATCTCGATTTCGTCATATAGGCTTTTGGAGTTATCGATTACAAAGATAATATCGGCTGGCTCTCGGGTGTTTTCAGCCTGTTCCGATACCGCGGCGCATTCCTGAAATTCTATTTCCTCCGCGCCGGTGTCGCCTTCATTCAGTTCAGAATTCGAATTGTCAGAATCGAGCGATGACGGATCGTTGTCTGAATTGGTTGGGGATTCTGATTGCGCATCGGCTTCCGCGTCGTTGTCCACTTTGCTGCAGGAAATTTCCAATCCGGCGAGAATTATGATAAGCACCATCGCAAGGATCATCGTCACCATGCCCACGTCTATTTTCATAATCGTTCCGATCTTTTTCATCGTTACACTCCTCATTGGCGGTTAAACTCCAAATTTGTCAGGAGCATGCAAAAATAACTCCAATATTCGATTGGTTTGTTTATGGATTGGAAAACAGCGTTATCCGCATGTTTCGCATTGCGGAATCGACCCTGCGGCATTTGATTCGACCAAAAGAACGATTCAGTTCGACAAAATTGACGAAAATTTTCTGAAGAGACGATTCACTCAGGCCGGATGAGACCCCTTTTCAGCAGCCGTCTTCCGAGAAGTCATCGGCTTTTTTGAGCGGGCAGGCATCTTCCTGGTCGGGGAATCCATCTTGGTCGTTGTCGTGGTCAGGGCAACCGTCCTCATCTTCGAAACCGTCCAGGTCTTCGCGCAGCACCGGGCACTGATCGATGCGCCGAAGCACGCCATCGCGATCTTCATCGTTGTCTTTGGCAATACCGCTAAGCTGAATGGAGAGCAGTATTCCCGAGTTTTTTTGATTCACAAGGAAAGATGCGACCAGTCCTAACCGATTGTCGTTCCTGGTGGGGTAGTCGATTCCTCCGCCAATCCAGAGGGGGCGATTGCTGGAAGCGGGCCAGAAACCCGCTGCTGTGGCAACGCCGATGGTACCGTTCATCGCAAGGGACCAGGCGATGTCCTCATCTTTTGGAATGCGAAGTGCCACGTTCCAAACCAGATCGTCATCCTGTTCAAAAGGCTGTCCGTTGCGCAGCACCGTACGATGCTCAGGGCGAAGCTGATATCCGATATTCACCGTTAATGAGCTGCTGAATGAAGTGATGCTGAACGCAAGAAAACCAAGCATTGAAAAATCCCCCTCGCCCAGCAGCAAGTCATTGGGGCCGACGGGCATGGTTCCGATTGCGCCGGCGAGCAATCCGATTCCCCCCTGCGGCGCTTCTTTGATCAGGTACAGAACGCCGAATCTTGTATCTCCAACCCCCACACCGCGTTCACCGCTTTGAACAGCGGGATAAAGTGTTGCGCCCAGTGGCTGAGCCAGAATCAGCTCAAGCTTTCCCGGTAATCCGAATCCGATGGCCGGCGTGAGACGGGATTGCGCGAAGCGCAGGGTATCGCCACTGATGATCCATGTATCAGATGTGACTTTCCAGTGCCACTTCCAGGGGACGACGATTTGGGTGGTTTCTGCAGTACGCAACTGGTGAATGGTGGCGGTAGCGGGTGATGACAATGAAATATTATCGGCTGCGACTGAACGGGGGAGCGTCAGACAAAAGACAACCAATATGAAAATGAGCATTGTACACCGAAACGGTGCGAGCGCTGCAGGGCTTGGCGTCAACATGGGCCGGATTATGAAACGGTTGTGGTGTCCTGCTCTTTATCGGGGGTAATGAGTCGGCCGTTTCGATAAATGAGCGTATCAATCGACGAGAATCGTTCAACCACCTCGTTGTCGCCAAGCGCAACGCGCAACACCTGGTCCATGTGATCAACAAGTACCACGTCGATTGCGGCGAGGATTTTTTTGGGCACATCGTGTAGATCTTTTCGGTTTTCGGCGGGAATGATCACCGTGTTGATGCGCCCGCGGTGTGCGGCGAGGATTTTTTCCTTCACGCCACCGATGGGCAATACCCGACCCCGCAAGGTGATTTCACCCGTCATTGCCAAATCCGATTTTACCGGTATTTTGGTCAATGCAGAAATAATGCAAGTGGCAGTGGCGATGCCGGCGGATGGCCCGTCTTTGGGAACGGCACCTTCCGGAAAATGCACGTGTATATCGAGGTCTTTATAGAAATCGGTTTTCAACCCGAGCAGTTCCGCGCGCGAACGCACATAGGTGAACGCCGCTTCGGACGCCTCCTGCATCACTTCGCCCATTCGCCCTGTACGAATCAGTTTTCCCTTACCGGCGATGGCCGAGACTTCAACGGTGAGCAGGTCTCCGCCCACCGACGTAACCGCCAGCCCGTTGACCAGCCCCACTTTGTCTTCCGCTTCTTTTTCATTCACCTTGTATTTGGGAACGCCGAGATAGCGAGCGATGTCTTTCGACGCTACCGCAACCTCGTCCTGAAGTTCGTTTTTCACCACATCGCGGGCGATTTTTCGGCACACCGAAGCGATTTCCCGTTCAAGACTTCGAACTCCGGCTTCTTTGGTGTAGCTGTTGATAATCGTACTGATGGCATCTTCCTCGATGTCCAGTTGTATATCTTTCAGGCCGCATCGTTCCTGCTGTTTGGGAACAAGATATTTTGTGGCAATGTTCAGTTTCTCGTACTCCGTGTAGCTGGACAGTTCAATAATTTCCATGCGGTCCTGCAGCGGAATGGGGATGCCTGAAAGCATATTGGCCGTGGTGATGAACATCACATCACTCAAGTCGTAGTCCAAATCGAGGTAGTGGTCGTTGAACATGTGATTCTGTTCGGGGGCGAGCACTTCCAACAGTGCCGATGCGGGGTCTCCACGAAAATCCGAGCTCATTTTGTCGATTTCGTCGAGCAGAAAAACCGGATTGTCACTGCCCGCTTTTTTCAGACTCTGCACGATTTTGCCAGGCAATGCACCGATGTACGTGCGGCGATGACCGCGAATTTCGGCCTCGTCCCGAACCCCGCCCAGGCTGAGTCGTACAAATTCTCGACCGGTGGCCCGGGCAACAGATTTCGCAAGCGATGTTTTACCGGTGCCGGGAGGACCGACAAAACAGAGAATCGGCCCGTTCAGCTTTTTGGACAGGGCCTGTACCGCCAGGTGCTCGATGATGCGTTCCTTGATTTTCGTCAACCCATAGTGGTCTTCGTCAAGCACCTTCTCGGCGTTTACCAAATCATAGCTTTCCTTCGATTTTTTACCCCAGGGAAGGATGCTGATCCAGTCCACATAATTGCGAATCACGGTGGCTTCCGCACTCATGGGCGACATCATCTGCAGCTTTTTCAATTCCTTTTTGGCTTTTTCCAGGGCTTCTTTCGAAATTTTCGGTTTCGACTTGATTTGTTTTTCCAAATCAATCAGCTCACTGCGGAATTCGTCTTTTTCGCCCAGTTCTCGCTGAATCGCGTGCATTTGTTCGTTGAGGTAGTACTCCTTCTGCGAACGCTCCATCTGCTTTTTCACGCGGGTACGTATGCGTTTCTCAACCTGCAAAATTTCAATTTCGTTTTGCATCATTTCGTACAATTTGGTGAGGCGACTGCTGGGTGAAAAGTTTTCGAGAAGTTCCTGTCGTTCAGCGAGTTTCACGCTGGACAGATGAACCACAATGGAGTCGGCCATGCGCGCCGGGTCGGTGATGTTCTGTACAGTCATCAGCATTTCCGGCGGAATCTGCTTGTTCAGTTTTACATACGTTTCAAAAGTGCTCTGTACTTCGCGCATGAGCGCGCCGGTTTCAACGGTGCTGTCTTCGGGTTCTTCTACCAGCTCGTACTCCACATTAAAATGGGCGTTAGAGTCCAGATAGTTCAGGATTTTCGCGCGTTGTTTCCCTTCAACCAGAACCTTCACTGTCTCATCCGGAAGCTTGAGCAGCTGTACGATGGTGCCCACTGTGCCGATGGGATAAATATCTTTTGAGGAAGGGTTGTTGGTTTTCGCATCTCGCTGCGCGGCGAGCAGAATGCGTTTGTCTTTTTTCATCGCCACATCCAGAGCGGCGATTGATTTTTCGCGCCCTACAAAAAGCGGCACCACCATGTGAGGAAAAACGATGATGTCGCGAAGCGGAAGCAGCGGTCCGCGAACCACCGGTGGTAAATTGGTTGGGTAAGATGCGTCCATATCAAAACCTTTTCGTATAGATTATGTCATTAAAAGCAGTAGTTATTGTAACGCTGATGCGCAACCGGAACAAAGGGGTTTTTTAGGCTGGTTCCGCTTTTTTATTTTTCTCAAAAACCACCAGCGGGCGTTCTTTCTTTAGAACACTATCCTCGCTGATGACCACTTCCTTGGGGGAGTCCATGGACGGAAGCTCGAACATTATGTCGAGCATCGTTTTTTCGAGCACGGAACGCAACCCGCGGGCGCCGGCGGAGCGATCCATCGCGGTTCGCGCCACTGCCGAAAGTGCTTCATCGGTAAATGTGAGTTTTACCCCGTCGATTTCGAGCAGTTTGGCATATTGTTTGGCCAATGCATTCTGCGGCTTCGTCAGAATCTGTACCAGTGCATCCTCATCGAGCTCACTCAGGGTGGCGATGACCGGAAGACGACCCACAAATTCGGGAATCAGACCGAATTTGAGCAAATCTTCCGGCTGAATCTCCGCAAACAGTTCGCCGACTTCTTTGTCTTGCTTCTGTTTGACTTCAGCACCGAATCCCAGTGTTTTCTGGCCCAACCGGCGTTCGATGATGTTTTCAATTCCGTGAAACGCACCACCGCAGATAAACAGAATGTCGGTGGTATCCACCTGCAGAAAATCCTGCTGCGGGTGTTTTCGTCCCCCTTTGGGTGGAACATTAGCGATGGTTCCCTCGATAAGTTTCAGCAGCGCCTGCTGCACCCCTTCGCCGGATACGTCTCGAGTGATGGACGGATTGTCACTCTTGCGAGACAGTTTGTCCACTTCATCAATATAAATGATTCCGCGTTGGGCCCGCTCAATATCGTGATCGGCGTTCTGCAGCAATTGCACAATGATGTTTTCCACGTCTTCGCCCACATAGCCTGCTTCGGTTAGTGCGGTGGCATCGGCGATGGCGAACGGTACATTCAGAATACGTGCTAGGGTTTTGGCCAATTCGGTTTTACCGCAGCCCGTGGGACCGAGCAGCAGAATATTCGACTTCTGCAGCTCAACTTCGTTGTCGGCCTTCTTTTTTCGCTTTTTGGCTTCAATCCGCTTGTAGTGGTTGTATACCGCCACGGAAAGGACCCGCTTGGCTTCGTTTTGCCCGATTACATGTTCGTTCAGAACATCATTGATTTCGGAAGGCTTGGGGAGTTTTTTGGGATCCGCTTGCTCTTCGGAATTGTCGAGCTCTTCGGCAATAATATCGTTGCAAAGGCTGATGCATTCGTCACAAATGTACACGGTGGGACCCGCGATCAGCTTGCGAACTTCCTTTTGGCTTTTTCCGCAAAACGAGCAGCTTAGTGTTGGCCTGTCATTTCCTCTAGTGCGAGACAAATCATACCTCTTATCTCTTCAAACAAGTTCTAGCCTAATTATAAACGCCAAGCGCGCTCATGCAAGGCATCCTATTTTTGTTTTGCCTTATTGGGTTCCATTACCTGATCGATCACACCGTAGTCTCTGGCTTCATCGGCGGTCAGAATAAAGTCCCGATCAGAATCATTTTTTATTTTTTCAGCGGGTTGCCCGGTGGTGGATACCAGAATATCCGTCAGCCGTTCCCGCATTCTAAGAATTTCTTTTGCGTGAATTTCAATGTCTGAAGCCTGTCCCTGTACTCCGCCAAGGGGCTGGTGAATCAGCACCCGGGAGTTGGGAAGCGCGTAGCGGCGTTCCTTGGTACCGGCGCTCAGCAGAACGGCCGCCATTGACGCCGCCTGTCCCAGACATACGGTCGCGATGGGGCATCCTACATGCTGCATGGTATCGTAAATCGCCAGCCCCGCCGACACAGAACCGCCCGGCGAATTGATGTATAACATAATCTCTTTTTCGGGGTCATCGGAATACAGGAACAACATCTGTGCAACGATAATATTGGCTACTTCGTCGTTAATCGACGTACCCAAAAAGATAATTCGATCTTTCAGCAATCTCGAAAAAATATCCCAGCTGCGCTCCCCGCGATGAGTGTACTCCACGATTTGCGGATACGGAATATACGAAGCCTGGAAATCACCGTTTCTGTTGTCGTTGTTGTTCATTGTATTCCTTTCAAATAGAGTTCACTCTGTTACTTATCGTCTTTTTTTGCCGCCGTTTTCTTAGTGGCCGGTTTTTTCTTGGTGGAGGTTTTTTTCTTCGATTCTGTACTGCTCCCGGTTGTTTTTGGGGTCGTTGTCAATTTCGCAGCAGTGTTTGTCTCCGCAGCTTTCTTCGTGGCAGCTTTCTTCGCAGCCGGTTTCTTCGCTGATGACGATTTTGCCTCGGTGCCCGGCTCAACTTCTTCAATTGTAACCTTTGGCGCGATAAAATCAAAAACCTTGTCCTCTAAAATGCGACTTTCCAGCTCAGCCGCGTACTTGCGGTCACTGTATTCCGCTTTCAGCCGCGCCAGAGGAAGCCCCGTGGCCTCGGACATCTCTTTGAATTTCGCTTCGATGTCGGATTCTTCCACTTTCAGTTCACCGATACGGGCGATTTCCTCGATGAGAAAATGGGTATGCACGATTTCGTGGGCGGCTTTCTGCGCGCTGTCATCCATGGCGGCTTCACCCGCATCGGTTTTTTCTGTATCTTCGCCTTTGGCTTCTTTTTTGGCGGCAGACACCTGATTCACGATGTTTTCATACTGTGACCGCATCGCATCGGTTTGTCTGGCCAGAATGGTAGGCGGCAATTCCATCGCGTTGTTTTCGCGCAGCGCGTCAAACAGTTTCTGTTTCAGCGCATCTTTCTCCTTGTTTTCGAGGGAGTCCACATAGCGCTTTTCAATGTCGGCCTTCAGCGCGTCCAACGTGTCGAAATCGCCGAGGTCTTTTGCGAAATCGTCGTCCAGCGCCGGGAGGATGCGTTCTTTGTGTTCGATCACTTTGGTAAGGAACGTCATGGGATTTTCCCGCTCCGCGCCGAAGGTGACTTCTTTTTCATCGCCCACGTTCATGCCGGGTACCAGATCAAGCAACTCCTTGGGACATTGCTCCGCCTCAAGCACCAACTCCTGGGGAAGTGCGTTTTCCGACCACTCTCCACTTTCTTCTTTTCGGCGCAACTCCAGCTTGACGGAATCGCCAAGTGCTACCGGGCGCGCCTTTTCAAGCTCTTTGGTGGTCGCCAGACTGCTCTGCAGACGCTTCAACTCGGTTTCCACCACTTCGGGGTCGGCGGTCACTTTGTTTTTCTTGAGGACAATACCGTCGGTGTGAATGCTCTCGAGTCTGGGTGCGGTCTCCACGGTTACGGTAAATTCGTAGTTTTCACCGGCCTTGGCCAGCGATTCAATATTGGAGAATTTCGGTTCGCCCACGGGAGAGAGTTCGTGTTCTCGTATGGCTTCCAGAAAGAATCGATATGTTAAATCGCTGGTGAGCTCCGCGTACACCGACTGGGAAAACATTTTCTTGGCGATGGCCATTGGCATTTTCCCCTGGCGGAATCCCTTCACCTTGGCGCGTTTACGCACCTGGGCAAACATGGTTTCTGCGGTTTTACTGATTTCATCTGCGGGAATGGTGATGTTCAATTCCTGCACAACAGGGCTGATCTTATTAACTCTAGACGACAAAGTAACCTCCTAAAATCCCCCGGTTCATTGAGAGAAAGTCGGATTTATCCATGTACCGGGGCGGTGTCAAGCGGACAAGTATTTATTATTGTTTTGTTAAAAACTCAATTAAAAGGCATTCAAGACTCAGGTAGCGCTGCTTTTACAGCAATTTCAAGAGGTAACGTTGGTTGGCGTGAACGTTTGAGCAGGGACTACAGAAGTATACGATGTTTTGCGGCGGTCATGCTGTTCCCGCAAACAATTGTATCCGGCTTCGAATCCGGCGGTATCGGCAGGCATGGAGTCCACAAACTGAACACCCATTCCTTCGGGCGTTGCCGGGCCGCTGTCCGTTCCCATCGTTTTGCGCCAGACCACCTGCGCGGTCAACGCCACTTTACCGAGCCCCATAGGAGGCTGAAACGTAACCAGCAGAAGGGACTGCATCGGCGGCGGCGTCAGTGTGCGCACGAACAGACCTCCGATATTGACATTGTAGGAAAACCCATAGAATTCTTCGTTTCCATCGGATGCTTCCGGCCGGAAGGAAACAGTGGTTCCATACAGAATTCGGGGGGTGCGACGTTCACTCTTCTGTTTGGGAGCGAGAAAATCGTTGAGAACGAAAGTCAGCGATTCGGCATCAGAGGAGTGTTCCAGAAATTTTACGTCTTCGCGACCCCCTACCGCATTTTCCAGTATCGCCATTTGCTCCGCAGCGGTCAGCACTATCCACGGAACCTGGTGTTCCATGCTTTCCATATAACTGATGGGAGAGCGCGGCGGAAGATCGTACGCCGTAATGACTGCGCGCGGTTTTTTCTCTTCAATCACATTCACCAGCTCTTCCGAGGTGCCGGCGAAGTGCATATCAAAACCGTTTTTTCGAAGCACCTGACCGATGCGCATGCGGGTGTAGCGATCCTGGTGCGCCAGCACCACCAGCCCTGCGGGGGCGCGCATGGAGTGCAAGTCTTCATTTTGGGTAACGCTGGACGCCATGGCGCGAAACTGGTTGATTCGTCCGTCCACGATAATATCATCACAGCCGCTGCGAAACGCGTGTTCCACACTGCCTGAACCCACCGTGGACACACGGCCGACGATGGGCACCCGCGAAAGCGCGCGACGTTCCCTTAAAGAGACAATGTACGGCCCCAAATCCGGAAAGTCCTCGCTGATTACGATTCCCTGGGGCGCCATGGCTTCAATGGCGTCAACATCTGAGGGATCAGGTACGCGTCGGGCGGCCACATCAAGAGATTCCAGAATTGACAATTTGTCTTTCGCATCTGTGCCCGGATCACCAATAAAAACGAAACTGCTGCTCATCGCATTCCACCTCCATGCCGTATGGTCGTTACGCAGGGCGTATTCTTTCTAACGTCAAAAGTTATCGGTCAATTAAGTGAAAAATGAAGTTTATGCGTCAGCCGATATGGTAGGCGGTTCGCGGGAGGGACCACAATCAGTCTGCGGAGACGGATTTCACCGGGCGATTCGGATTCATCGGGGCGTGGCCGCGGGCGATGCGTTTTTCCTGTTTGATGACTTCGACGCCGTCGACAAGGGTGGTGAGACCGACAATGCCGAGCAGTCCACTGACAATATCGGACGAAACCAGAAAAGATGCTGCGAAAACGGCCGCGCCGATAACAAAGAGCGGAATGGCGGGCCATGTTCCGAAGTGATAATTCACTTTGCGCACCAGATGGTGGCCGGACGCGATGGTAACGACCGTGGCAGCGGCGAAGACGAGACCTGCCCATTCAAGGGTCATTGGACACCGCCTTTTTTCGGATTTTTTGGAAACTGACCGGCGGCGACGCGTTTTTGCTGGTCGGGGAGTTCGGTGGCGCCCCAGATGATCGTTCCGCCGATAACACCGATAATCGCCGACCCCCAAAAGCTGGGAATGATGACTGATGCGGCCGTAAGCACGATGCCGATAACAGCCACTCGTTTGGCCACGTGAGCGCCGACAAAATATTCCAATTTAATGACCCACAGAAAACCGAGTCCGATGGCGAAGAAAGTGACGATAGCGATAAATAATCCGGTCAGATTCATGATGGAACGCAGCATACGACGCTTTGTGGGGTTTGCGAAGACCAAATTTTTTCATGTATTTCGTGGATTGTACCGTTTTTTCGGTGGCCAAACAGCGGTGGGCCGCCTAAGATAGTCAATCTATGGATATTGAATCGAAAAACGCGGAAAAACTGTTCGAGAAGTTCGGTCGCAGCTACGAGGGGGGAGAACTGATATTTCAGGAGGAGGATCCCTGCCAGGAAGTCTTCATGATATTGGAAGGTCGGGTCCGTCTCATCAAGCGGGTCCGTCACATTGAGCGCGATATTGTGGTGCTGAAAAAAGGGGATATGTTCGGGGAGCACGCCATGCTTGAGAGTCAGCTGCAACCGGCGTCCGCGGTGGCGCTGGGCGGCTGTCGCGTATTGGCGTTTCACGTCGATGATTTTCGCGCGTTGCTGCGCTCTCAGCCGGAAATCGGATTGAAGCTCATCGGCCAGTTGGTACGACGGCTGCAATCGGCGGAAGACCGAATCGAGAATATGATGCTGCGCGACAGTCAGAGTAAAATAGTCAATACACTGATTCGATTGGCTCAGCACGATGCACCCGGTGAATCGCGGGTCACATTGGCCATCACGCCGATTGAGCTGTCATCGAAAATCGGCCTCGATGTGGATTCCGTAAAACGGGGAATTTTGCAGCTGAAGGAACACAAATACCTCGATATTATTGATGAAAAATTAGAACTGTTTGATGTGGAGGCGCTTCGGAAATTGTATCAGCTCATGGGTATGAAAGAAGAGCTGAAGAAAAAATAACGGCGATTAGGGGCAAAATAGAATGAATAAAGGATGGGCTGATTCGTCTTTTTAAAGACCAGAGGTAGTGAGATTTCTTTGAAGGAGTGAAAGGGCATGCAAAAGCGGATCATTCTGATCACCATTATTTCAATACTGTTAATTGCACCGGCGGCATTCGCGGCCAAAGTGTTTTTAAACGGTGTGGACATTACCGATGTAAAAAACAAAACGTTCACCAAAGTGAAAAAAGTCGAGGTGGATGCCAGCGGCAATATCCATATTGATGCGCCGCAGTATGAAGTGAAAGTGCTGGAAACCGGGGGTGACGCTGCGGAACCGGCAGTAAAAGGCGACAGCAATGCGGCGGGGTTGACCAAACAGTATTTTCTGGCCACCCAAGGGCCGTCCAAGCGGGTTCAATACAAACTCACCGTGGTGATCAATGGAACGAAGCGATTGGTAATCGGTGCGCAGGAGTCTTCGGTAATTGAGGAGATCACCGGCTGGCTGAAAAAAGGAAAGAATGTCATTCAGATCACTGCAGAGAAAAAGGTCGGTCCGGAGGGAAGACTTTCCAATGCGCAGAGCGATGAATTGAAGTTGCTTATCGGAGAAGGTCACGAAGAAAAGAAAATCGTGAAGATCGATAAGCTGAAAGCCACGTTCAAGTGCGATGCCGCCAACACCAAGACGTTCACAAAAGAATATACATTGGTCGCCAAATAATTTTTCAAATTAGAACAAAAGAGAATTTGCAGGAAGAAATGGCTGAACAAAAGTTCAGGTTCCGGAATATAATGGGTGTGTTGCAATGATAACGGCGTCAGGCTTTTTCGGAGGCGGCGGTGAAAACACACTTTTTTTGATGATATTCCCTTGACATCATTGCGCAGAATACGTAAACGACCACACTACGTTTGTAACGGAGGACAAATTGGCTAATCATTTACAGAGTAAAAAAAGAATTCGTCAGAGCGCAAAAAGAAAAGCGCGCAATGGTTCACTTAAATCCTGGACACGCAAGTCCATTATCCAACTGCGTGCCGCCATTGACGCCGGTGATTTGGCTCCGGCAGAAGAAGCGCTGAAAGTGGCAGTGAAAAACCTGGACAAGTCGGTCACGAAAAACGTGATGAAGAAGAAAACCGCTTCTCGCACGATCTCCAGACTCACACTCGCCGTTAATAAACTGCGCTGAACACGCCGCAGAAAGCGTTTGCTTTCAAGTCGATTCTTACGAACATTCCATACAGATAGTTGGATTGCAGCGGATTGCTGTGTGTTGTCATTGGTAAAATGACTACAAGCATAAATCCATGAGCGCCCCTTCCAGAACACGGCCTCCGGGCCTGCGACTGGATTTGAGCTGAATATCGACCATGGCCAGACGGGCAATGGCACTTTCCAGTTGGGTGCTGGAAAACTGCCGACTCTGCGACATCAGTTTTTTCACCACAAACGGCGGCACTCCCAGTGTGGCGGCGACCGCTCCCTGATCCATTCGCTGGTAGGCGCAGATGCGCGCTTTGAGCAGTTGACGCATGTGACGGGCGAGCAGGCTGTTGAGCATCAGCGGTTCTTCCCGCTCTTTGAGCAGTTCAAACAACAGGGAAAGCACCCGCCGCGGATTGCGCTCACCCAGGGCATCCACCAGTTCGAATACGGAATGCTGGCGAATCGATGAAATATTCGCTTCCACGTCTTCCAGTGTTATTTCGCTGCCGGCTTTGTACAGGGCCAGCCGTTCCACCGCGTCGTCTAGGGCGGCGCAATCGGAACCGATGGCTGCGGCAATCGCATCAATGGCATCCGCCGATATTTTAATGCGCTTTTCTTTTACCCGCTGTTTGATAAACGCGGGAATATCGCGTTCTTTCAGGGGTTCGGATTTGTGGACCAGTTTTTTGCGGTTGGCTTTGCTGAAGAGTCCTTTGCGCAAATCAAATTTTTTTGCAATCAACACCATGCAGGTTTCCGGTGCGGGGTTTTCAATGTAATCGGCGAGTGCGGTGGTGTCTGCGGCTTTGAACTTGTCGGCATCTTCAATGATCATCAGGCGCCGTTTCGCCATCATCGGCAGCGATTTGGCATCCGCCACCACCTGGGCGCCAGACGTTTCGCGCGCTTTCTGTCGCGAATAGTTGAAGTCCGCCATCGGGCCTTCCACCACCGTCTGTTTCAGTTCGGTCAGGAATTTGTCGATGAGGAATTCTTCTTCACCGTGCAGAAAGTACAGCGGTTCGACGTTGTCGGGGGTGAGCGTTTTTATCAGCTGCAGCATATCCATGGAGCGCAATGTAGCATGTTTTTTCGGTCACATGAATTTGATTTTATATATCTTGCGGGGACGTCTACTTTATGTTGCAGTGATTTCTTTTCGCATTTACCAAGGAACGCCATGAAACATACTCATCAGTTGCCCGATGTAGCCATCTGTAACCAGGAAAAAGTGGGCGAACATGCGGTGAATCCATATATGAGCCTGTATCGATTAACGCTGCAGAACACGTACGCGGACGGCACCCGAAGCGTGGAGTATCCGTATGATGCGGTGCTGCGAAAATGGCTGGACGCGGTAGCCGTGATTATGCTGACGCAAATTGACAACCGACCGCATGTATTGTTGCGCAGCAGTATCCGGCCGCCGCTGTTACTACGCTCCCGATGCCCGATTCCCATTCCGGAAACGCAAACTGTGCATACCATTTGGGAACTGCCTGCCGGCCTGCTTGAGGAAAGTGACCAGGGAGAGGACGGCATTTTGCATCGCGCAAAAATTGAAATCCTTGAGGAAACGGGGTACCGAATTCCTGTTTCGGATATTCGGCTGATTGCGGGAGCTCCGTTTGTTTCACCCGGTGTGATTCCGGAACGACTGTGGTACACGGTGGCCACCGTCACAGATCCCCTGCTGCGCGAGGCGGCATTGGGAGACGGGTCACCGGTGGAAGAAAATGCGGTGATTGAATGGGTGGGGCTGGAAACCGCGCTGGCAATGTGCGAAGATGGCGCCATCGAAGATATGAAAACGGAACTTGGCATTCGTCGAATCGCATCGTATATAAACCGCGAAAAAATCGCGATGGAGTGAACAATGAGTAAGCAAAAAGCACCGGAAAAAGAGGGAAAGCGCGTTAATCCTGCCATGATTGGTCTATTGGTATTGGTGGTGGCACTGCTGCTGGTCGCGCTGCAGGGAAAAAAGGGTGGAGATATTCCCAAGGAACAATCTGCGGCCGCACCCGTAAAAACCGAGAAAGTGGTGGGAAATCGCGATGCGTTGAAAAATCTGGGCAAAACGCTGATCATTGGTCAGGAGTTGCAGAATGTGAGCGCCGAGGGAACCGAGCCGGTGATGCCGGAAGCACTCGATGCGATGACAAAGGTTCTGGACGGCAGCGATGTGGATGCATTTGTGCGGCTGCTTGAAAAGAATGACATTCGTTCGGTGTTGGTGTCGCCGAAAATTGTGGAGCGGAATCCGATTCCGAGGAATACGGTGCGCAATCGATTGGGGTTGGCCAATCCGGCGGGTCGTTTGTCGGCGACGTATATGACGAAGGAATATTTCATTTATCGGATGACTGCGGGGGCACCGCCGCTTTCTCACCAGGACAAAAAAGATCTGATTCAAATCGTTCGTGCGGAGATGGGGGTTTCCGGGGCATCCCGTCCGGCGGAATTATCGAAGCTGCTTCGGACGACCGGTGACTGGCACGTGATGATGACGGTTCGCCCGTTTCACGATCGACATCTGTCGTATCATTCTATTCATGCGCAGACATTGGAAAAAGCGGCTGTGGAGCTGGCTGAAAATATTACGCGGTATTTCACGCGAAAGAAATTTGACCGAAAATATGGTGCGGTGGAGACGGCGTTTGCCGACAAAGTGGGCCTTGAAATGGAAGTGATTTATGATCGCGGGGTGTTCACCGGCCCGCGGGACCGCATTTTTATGTGGCGCATTATCGAGCCAGGCATCCACGGTATCGAAATGGAAATCGGCGGCAGAAGCTATGAGCTGCCCGCCTGGTACTCGGTGAACAACGATTTGCGGACCATCGCTTCTTTCATGGAGCGCATTGTGCATGAGAAAGCGGGGCAGGATAAAAACTACTGGTTGCGCGCAGATGTGCCCATCTGGCGATTCCGTTCGATGCACTGGCGTGAGATGAAAGCCGGCGGAGATGTGCAGGATTTGTATCGGGCCATTCAGAATGTGTATCCGCCTAAAGATGTAAGCAAGGAAGCGTTGACCAAATCTCTGGAGGGATTCGGCAGCTGGTTTGTGGAGAATACGCGTCACTACACTGATGATCGCATGATTTATCGATATTATCCGACAACAAATAATGAAAACCGGGAGTACAATCAGGTGCGGCATTCCCTGGGGGCGTTTTCGATGGCCATGGTGAATGAGTTTGTTCCCAAGCCGGAACACAAGGCGGTTGCTGATTCCTGTCTGCGCTGGATGGAAAAACGAATTCGGTGGGGCGGACCGCCGAGGGAGAGCAGCGGCCGGGTTGACGACAGTGTGGACAGCTGGCAGGGCAAACCGCTGCCCGGCGCCGACATCGCCATTCTCGAAGCCGACGAGAATATGTATGACAACCGGAAAGGCCCGGATTGGTCAAACAAGATGGGGTCCGTGGCCGTTGCGATTCTGGGGTACACTCAATACAAACGCGCCGGTTGGACATTGACCGCCGAGCAGGAAAAATATCTGCAGGGGCTGGCGAACTTCCTGCTGTATATGCAAAAAGAAGACGGATCGTTCCATCACTACTATGTGGCGCGTAAAAACCATTACTACGGCACGCGCAATTCGATTTATCCGGGAGAAATTCTGTACGCGGTGGCGCGGTTGTATGGTGAAACGGGTGACGAACGCTATAAAACCGCGTTCAATGCATCGATGAAAACCAATCTGGACTGGTTTAAACGCGAGATGGCGCAACGGGAGCCGGACGGCACCTACGCCGAGGATCGACGCAAGGACTTGGTACAGTTTCAGCCGTGGATTGCCATGTCGATGGAGGAGATGTACCGATATGACAAGAATCCCGAATACCTCGAGGCATCGAATCTGGTGTCCCTGTGGATTCTCGATTCGTATCAGTTCGACGATACCCGTGCGTTTTTCCCGGACTATCTGGGCGGATATCTGAAAGTGCTCGATGAATTGCCCGCCATGCATACCTTCGTGTATACCGAAGGAACATCGGCATCGTATGTGTTGGCCAGGGAAGCGGGCGCCGATCAGGAAGTGGTGGAGAAACTGCGTCGCGGGGCGTTGCTGTCAGCACGATTCATTTTGCAGCAGCAGATTCGCGAAGGCGAAAATGATTACATCTACCCCGAGCCGAGACGTGCCCACGGCGGTGTGAAGTATTGTCTCAATCACAACAAGCAGCGGATTGACTATACGTATCACGCGTTGAGCAGCATCTACCGAATGATGCATGCGGCCACCCCCGAAGACTACGCTTGGATTCAGAGCGTGGAACTACCCAAATCCTACTGACGGCTATTGAACAACAATTCCCAACGCACCCCTCGGACAGGCATCCAGACATGCTTGGCATAAGGTGCACTTGGTATGGTTGATTTCGGCAAGACCTTCATCTGAAATGGTGATGGCTTCCAGCGGGCACATGGGAACGCATCGACTGCATCCGTTGCATCGCATATCATTTACTTTGATTTGAGGAGTCGCTTGTTCATTTTTCATGGTTCATTCCTTTTCTGTGTTCAATGGTCGTGGTTTCGATTTCGTTTATTGATAGTGCGGTATATTTTGTGTTTCAACGGACATACCGAGGCTTCGCCACTCGACGATTCCATCGGCGCAACGCAATGCCCGGTATCCCTTTGATCGAAGAATATCGACTGCGCGATCAGCCAGTTTGCAGAACGGTCCGCGGCAGAATGCGATCACCGGTCGATTTTTGGAAAGTGTGGTCAGTTCTGTATTTATGCGGTCGGCGGGCATGGAGATGGCGCCGGGCAGATGTCCCGCGTTGAATTCTTCCTCCGGGCGTACGTCAATCACCTGTACACGGTTTTGAGCCAGCAATGCCGCGAGTTCCCGCGTGTGAATCTCTCTGTCGGGAATGGTTTCCAACGCTTCAAAACGAATGTGAAGGTCTTCGGAGAAACGTTTCAAATGACTCCAGAAAATCAGTACGCGTTCGTCAATGATTGAATACACGGCCTGATTCCCCCGCTTCTCCCGATTGAGCAGCCGCCCTTGTCGTAGTTTTTGAAGATGATGAGAAACGGTTCTCACCGGCAGGTCGCAAACCGTCGCCAGGGAATCTACGGTTCTGGCACCCTGGGCCAGGGCATCGAGCAATTCCAGACGAATCGGATCGGTAAACAGAGACGCAACCTGTGCCGCATCGGAATATGCTTCCAGATGTTTATCGGTTTCGATCTTTCGAACGATTGTTTTTTTCATTCACAGACTCCACAATAAAGCGACAGCGCCTGTCAGCAGGCCCGCCACCAGGTTGATGGATTTGACAACAATAAACATCCGCTTTGATGCCGATAACAGCGGAAGCATGCCATGTCCGTCCTGTACTGCGGCACTGGCCAGCAACACCCCGAACGGAAGCGCGTTCTCGGCATACATAGTGACAAAAATTAAGTGGGGGCCGGATTCCGGGAGCACTCCGATGACACCGGCCGCGCCGAGGGTGAGCCAGGGATTTTGTGACACCAGGGCCGTCATATCAATGTAGTTGGACAGCAGGGTTAATCCGCCCAGTACCCCGAAGGTCCATAGGAAGATTCTGGGAACGTGATGCCGGACCACGTGCTTCCACAGATGCTCGTTGAGAAAATGGGCGGGTACGGTGGCAACAATAAACAATACGATCGCCAGCAATCCCGATAAAGTAATGCGTTTCCAGTTCCAACTGTCCGGTCCGATTCTACCGGCCATCCAAAAGAGCAACAGCAGACCGAAACCGGTAAGCAAGGTTGCCCGGTACGGCCCCATAGACCGAAGCTGAGACCACAATTGCCCCACCGGGAAACAGTTGCACGCTTCTTGCGGATGAATTTTCATTTCGCAAGAAGCGCACCATTTGTCCATCGGATTGGGGAGGAAACGGTCAACCAGCCAGGCGGTTGCCAGGGCGACGAGCATCAGAATGCCGGTGGCAATCCAGGCCATCTTGGGAAACAACGCCAACATCACAAACATTTCGTCGCCGCTGGTGGCGATCATTGTGGCAACCAGCGCGCCCAGAGATAATTTTTTATGGGTGAACAGCGTGACCGCTACGTATGCGCCCAAACAACCGGGGATGGCGCCCAGGATGACGGCTGCCACGTATTGTCTTGTTTTTGATGTGGTGATGTACGAAAAGGCGATGCCGCGGGTGCGAACATTGAGGTATTCCACAATAATCATCATGATCGCGACGAAAATTGAGATTAACAACGATTTTTGTAAAACTGCGAAGAACATAGCGTTTTCCAATATTAGTTGGAACAAAATGGATATCTTTTCATTTTTTGCAAGTAAAATTCTTTTATAATTCCAATAAAAATTGGATTAGATAGTGGGTTCCTGAATGACGAATTGGTCGGAAGGGCCGTAAAAGCGGAGAAACAGCGGTTTCTTCAGTACGCTTAAATCGCTGTATATCCGTTTGGATTTTGATCGAATCCGGGCATTTTCAAAGTTCGTGTTGGATTTCTTGTCGAAAAAAGTGTACCAGAACATGCTATCCGATACTCCCGCACTCCCTGATGAACGGGAAACGCGCCGAAATAAGAATTTGAGAGGGTCTATGACAAAAATCATATCAGATGTATCCAGAACTTTTTCCGAGTACCTTTTACTTCCGAGACTCACCAAAAAAGAGCATACGGTAGCCAATGTGTCGCTGACGACGCCTATCAGCCGGTTCGAAAAAGGGGAAGTTCCCCGTCTCTCTCTCAACATTCCGTTTGTCAGCGCCAGCATGCAGTCGGTTTCCGGCACCAAAATGGCGATTGCCCTGTCGCGCAGAGGCGGGTTGGCATTTATCTATACTTCTCAGCCCATCGAAGAGCAGGCCGCCATGGTGGGCAAAGTCAAACGCTATAAAGCGGGGTTTGTTCCCAGTGATTCCAATGTGAAACCGTCCACTCCCATTTCGGAGGCCATATCGCTGAGTCGACAGACCGGTCACTCCACCATTGCGGTAACCGAAGACGGTCAGCCGAACGGAAAATTCCTCGGTATTCTAACAGATAAGGACTATTGGGAGTTTGAAGACGATCTCTCCCGTCCGGTGGCGGATTTCATGACCCCCGCGGACCGCGTGATTTACGGGGAAACCGGCATATCTCTGCACGATGCCAATCTGTTGCTGTATCAGAATAAAAAGGAATGCCTTCCGATTCTTGAAAAGAACGGAAATCTCCATTCTCTGGTGTTCAAGAAAGACTACGTGGACCATCGCAACAATCCCGACGAATTGACTGATGACCGCAAACGACTGGTGGTTGCCGCCGCTATAAATACGCATGACTACAAGATGCGGGTGCCGGCGCTGGTTGAGGCGGGTGCCGACGTGCTCTCCATTGACGCGTCTGACGGGTATACCGAGTATCAGAAAGAATGCTCGTTGTGGATTCGTGAAAAATACGGTGACGCGGTGGTATTGGGCGGCGGAAATGTGGTTTCCGGCGACGGATTTCGCTATCTGGCGGAAGAGGCTCAGGTGGATTTCGTGAAAGTGGGCATCGGCGGCGGGTCGATTTGCATCACGCGGGAGCAGAAAGGAATCGGTCGGGGGCAGGCATCCGCTCTGATGGACGTGGTTGAAGAGCGAAACCGCTATTTCGAGGAAACCGGCATTTACGTGCCTGTGTGTTCAGACGGCGGACTTGCCAACGATACGCAGATTATCATCGCCCTGGCCATGGGGGCGGATTTTGTCATGATGGGTCGATACTTCGCCATGACGGACGAAAGCCCCACCCCGAAGGTATCGATGAACGGCCGAATTTACAAGCCGTATTGGGGGGAGGGGTCCAACCGGGCCCGCAACTGGCAGCGGTATAACAACGCCGGCGAGGATTATCTGAAATTTGAAGAAGGCGTGGATGCGTACGTTCCGATGGTGGGTTCGGTGAATGACGTGCTGGCGGTGACCTTGGCGAAGTTGAAGTCAACGCTCTGCAACAACGGTGCGGTCACCCTGAAAGCCTTCGCCGAAAACGCGATGCTGACGCGAATTTCCGAGCAGTCCTTTGTGGAGGGCGGCACATCCACGGTGACCACCATCGATAACGAGCAGAAATAGCCGGGTATTGCCATTTCGTTGTTCCACAAAAGTTGATTTCTGGCAGGGGTTTTTCGTACAACCGGTTCCATGAGGAGGCATGAGATGAATCGTATAGCAAGAATAGTGGGTTTTCTGATGGGTATCGTCGGAGTTGCGGCGTGCAGTCCGCCGGTGATGATTCCCGAAGTGCAGACGCCTTTGGACAGCGTCGCCTGGCAGGATTGTGCATCCGACGCCCAGTCGCGGGAGGGGCGCTCACTGATTGACGACATGACGATGGACAGTGAAATGCTGCTGTGCCAGGGCGTGGTGCTGTCGAACGATGAAGCGCGGGTGGATGAAGCCGTGGAAATGCTGACCGAAGCGGCAGTAACCGACAAAACAGACTACCGGGCATATTTTTTAAGCGGCCGGGTATTGACCGAAGCCGGTCGGTATGAAGAGGCACTGACACATTTTGCCCGCGCGAAAAAGCGGTCTCCGCAGATAGAAGTGCCCACCGTTCGTCTTGGAAAAAAGGTAATTGAGCAGTATGGCGATTTGGAGGCGATGGTGTTCCTGCAGAAAGCCAACCGCCGCGGGCTGTGCGAGTACGACTGCAAAGGCATGCTGGCAGAGTTGTATCATCGGGTCGACCGCGATGCGGATGCCAATGCGCTGTATGAGGAGATGCTGGCGGAGAATTCGGACGAGCCCGAAGCGTACATCGGTTTGGCGCGAATGCACAATTCGAAAAAGGAGTTTAAGCAAGAAGCGAAGTTGCTAAAAAAAGCAATGAAAACAAAGGGATTCGACGAATTGCCCAAAGAACAACAGGCCGCTCTGTACCACAGCCGCGCCTTTGCGCTGTACAACGCCGGGGAGTATGAGGATGCGCAGAAAGTGCTCAGCGATGCGATGCGGTTTAAAAAGACGGCGGAGTGGTCGCTGCTCAGCGGATGGATTCAGATGAAACTGAAGGACCCGGCCATGGCGTTGATTCAGTTTGAAAAAGCGGTGGACCAGGACGACAAACTGGCACCGGCACATGTGGGGGTGGGCGATGCCAACAAAGCGCTCGGCAACTTGAAAGATGCGCGAAAGGCGTATCAGAAGGCGGTTGTGCTGGCCCCCACAGATGGCGTGATAAAGCTGAAGCTGGCTGCGGTGTATATTGAATTGAAGGATTTCGATAAAGCAAAAATTCAGTTGGATGATGCCGTTAAACTGGGCACCGACAATCTCCCCAAGGAACTGTTGCAGGAAGTCACAGACGCGATCAGCGTCCACGAGAAATCAGAATAAGCGACTTATTCCGGCTCGAACAGGCCTCGCCTGCGATGCAATCGGTTGCAGAGATTATGAAGAATTTACAATGCGCGAAGATATTTTTTGGCGCGCTTTGCCTGGGGGTGATCCGCGTACAGATTGATGATGTCGTTGAATGTTTCTTTGGCCTCGTTCATTTTACCCATCTCGAGCAGCGTAATTGCCTTGAGAAACATGGCGTCGGGAATGAGTGGAGAGTTGGGGAACTGGCGCTCCACACTTTCCAGCCGCACCGCGGCCGCTTTTTTCTTGTCGCGTTTTAGATAAAATTCAGCCACGTACATTTCGTGACGAATGAGCGCGGCTTCGACTTCCTCGTAAAGTTCGGTGGCTTTGGGCACGTATTTACTGTCTTTGAATACGCGCAAAAAATGCCCCAGTGCGGCACGTGCGTCGCGGGTGGCGGTCTGGTCTTTCTCAAAAGAAGGCGGCGTCAGGAACCAATCCGACGGAATCTGTGCGTAGTAGGATTCCCCTTTTCGAAATGCCGCATAATGGGCTTCGGGGTGGGTGGGATACAGTTTGATGAAATGCTGATACCCCACCGCGGCTTCGGCGTGGGAACCCAACTCAAAACTGCAATCCGCAATGCGAAGTTCAGCCAGCGGCGCATATTTGCTGTATGGGAATTCAGCTTTTACTTCGTTGAATAGATTCTGGGCATCGGTCCAGCGCTCGCGATCGAAGGCTTTGGTGGCGTCCTGGAACAGCAATCGCGCGGATTCTGAATAATCGAGATACGATGGTCTGGTTTTCGTAGTTGCGCAACTGCACACAATTGACATAGTTAAAACAAGTAAAATGTTCGTTTTTATCGGATTCATCCGTTACACCCTTTCAGTGTACCGTTCGGCTCACTACTCATACCCCAGGTTGCAAAGTTGCCCAACCATATTTGCATTTTATCTTCAGAAAATTATACTATTGCCTATATTGACCCCATGCACTAGCATATCCGCAAAATGAAAAAAAGTAATTCGTGCGCGAAGAGCGCCAATTTCAAGGAGACGAATATAAACCCATGTCACCGAAAATATTAAAATCAATCGTTCTATGGGCCATGTTTGGCGTCCTCATATCCGGTAACGCGAATGCGGGAGAAGGCCTGTCGCTTTCGGGCTCCGCAAGTACGGAGGACGGCGCGGACGCAAACGTAGATGCAACACCTGAAACTGACGACGGTGAAGAAGCGGGGGTTACGCTGTATCGTCCCACCCATGACAAGTTCAATCTGCATCTGGGTGTGGGGTTCGTACTTGGATTGGGCGATGATTTCGCCGACGAGAACTACGAAAATATGGGCGTTCAGGGTTTGGTCGGGTTTGACGTGGTATTGAAAGAGCCGTTGGCCTTGTCGTTTCAAGGCGGTTTCAATTCTTTCGTAGCCGGAGATCAGGCTCGCAGTTTGACCAGCGCGTTTGTCGGCGCAGGTTTTCGACTTCGCTTTTTCGCAGACACCAACGGTGCGCTGAGCGAGGGCGGTACCGCTGCGGGGAACCTGTGGTTGGACGCGCATTTTGATTATTTCAATCACATCTACGAGGATCACGGCGGATACGACGTGGGTCTCGGGTACGAATTTGCGTTATTTAAAAATATCAACATGGGTCCATACGTGAAGTTCATGCACGTGGCATTCGGAGAAGGCGTGAAGTACATGGCGGTATCCGGCGGTCTGGCGATTTCCATTGCCGGCGATACAGAGCCCGGCGATATGGACATGGACGGCATCGTTGATGATATGGACGAGTGTCCCAAGCAGCCCGAAGACAAAGATTCATTCGAGGATGAGGACGGTTGTCCTGAAGCCGACAACGATGAAGACGGCATTCTGGATGGCGATGATGAGTGCCCCGAGACCGCTGGAATTCCCGAGAAGAACGGCTGTCCCGAGACCGATAACGACAAAGATGGAATTGAAAACGACAGCGATCTGTGTCCGGATGAAGCTGAAGACAAAGATGATTTCGAGGATGAGGACGGTTGTCCCGAAGCTGACAACGACAAGGATGGCATCGCGGATTCCGACGACATGTGCGTGATGGAACCCGAGGATAAAGACGGGTTCGAAGATGAAGACGGCTGCCCGGATACCGACAACGACAAAGACGGTATCCTCGACGCGGACGATCAGTGCCCCAATGAAGCGGAAACCAAGAACGGGCAGGACGACGAAGATGGGTGTCCGGATCTTGTACGTGTAAAAGGTGATCAGATTCAGATTCTGCAGAAAGTTCATTTCGCCACCGGTAAAGCGACGATTCTGGAAGATTCTCATGAGTTGCTTAATCAGGTGAGCGCAGTGATTCAGGGGAAACCGGATATTCGCGTACGGGTGGAAGGGCATACCGATGATGTGGGAAAAGATGCTAAAAATCTGAAATTGTCGCAAGATCGCGCCGATTCGGTAAAAGCATTCCTGGTTGCTGCCGGAATCGAAGAGAGTCGACTGGTTTCAGAAGGAAAAGGGGAAACCACGCCTATCGCCGACAACAAGACCAAAGAAGGCCGAGCAGAGAATCGTCGCGTAGAATTCCATATCATCCGCCCGGAAGCGGCCGCGCCTGCCAAAGAAGAAGCCGCTCCTGCTGAAAAAGAAGCCGAAGCTACTCCCGAAGAATAAGTCGTATAGGTCCTATAGGTCGTATAGGTCCTAT
>JAFGXQ010000217.1 GCA_016936575.1 Deltaproteobacteria bacterium | reverse complement strand
GAATCTGAATCTGTATCAGAATCTGAGTCTGAGTCTGAATCTGTATCAGAATCAGAATCTGTATCTGTATCTGTATCTGTGTCAGAGTCTGCGTCTGTGCCGCTGTCAGAGTTGTGTTCTCCGCAGGACAACAGAGGAAGATGCAAAATAGATATCAAGAGTATCATTTTCAAATAATTCATAAGTCACCCCTTCAAAAAAAATTTTGTGCCATCTATATCTTACATAATCAGGTGAATGTCTGCAGAAAAAAGCGATCTGAGCAGGGGGGATTTTTACTGGTGAGACAAGCAGCCGGAATAGTCGTTCCATTCGGTGCGGGGGATGGAAGGCGGAATCGTTTCTGCTGAAATGTGCGATTCCCGCTCCCATGCGAGCGGAATATCATTCAGTCGTTCGCTTCCTTTGCCTTCCACAATCACCGAAGCTGCGGCCGCGCCCAGTCGCCCCGCCGTTTCCACATCGGATCCCGCTGCCAATGCCATGGCTGTCGCCGCGCCGAAGGTGTCTCCCGCACCGGTCGGGTCAATGCATTTCACCGGAAAGATGCCGACTTCGGTGCGTGCCCCTTTGTGATACAGGGTGCTTCCTTGGGCGCCTCGGGTGACGGCCACAATCGGTACCCGCGCCACCAATTCATCGACAAAGCGCGACGACGCGAACAGCTCGATGTCTTCTTCACTGAGAAATACTGAGTCCACCCGATTGAGGATGTCGAAGTTGAATGCGTTCTCCAATGGAACCACCAGCTTTCGGTTGCTGCGGACCGTGTCGATGTCGCGCTTCATAAACCCCTGCAGAAACAGCGCTACATGCGCGCTGTCCCGTACTGTCCGCCAGGAGAACCCGTCGAGTTCTCCCATCACCGGCGCCAGCAACATCAGGTCGGGAAAGCGCCATTTTTTCGGCAGCAGCGTCTTGCTGATCATAGGCGCACGTGCCGATACGTACTGCAGCCTGGGGCCGGTCGCCGGATACACATTGGTGAATGTGGTGGTATGGGCGCCGATTTCGAACAGTCGATCAATTCCCTCCAGTTGCGCATCGAATTGAAAATCGAGACCCACCGCCGACAGCAGCGACGTTTTTGCACCCAGTGCCGCGATGGTCTTGGCTGCAAAGAATGCGCACCCTCCCGGATGCAGTCTGTCATATCGATCGTGCGTGATTTGCCCTACAACGGTGGCCGTTTTAAGTTGTAAGCGATTTAATAGTGTTGTCATGCTGTAAATTCTCCGCATGAAATGTTGTACGACTGACCGGTGATTGCACCGGCGTCATCACTGAGCAACCACGAAATCAATCTTGCCACTTCTTCGGGCTGAACAAAGCGTCCAAGGGGAATCTTATTTTCCGCCGCCGCCCGTTCCGCGTGAACGCTCTGATGGTGTGTTGTTGCGGAGCGTTCCAGATCTGCGTGCGCCATCGCTGTATCCACCCATCCGGGGCACACGGCGTTCACGGTTATTGCTCTTGGGGCGAGCTCGAGGGCCAGACACTTCACCATGCCGATCAGTCCGTGTTTCGTTGCGGCATACGCGGTATAACCGGCACGCCCCAGTTTGCCGAGCCCGGAAGATACCGTGACAATTTTGGCACCCGATACCAATCGCGATTGCAGCGCGGATACGGTGTTCCATGCGCCGGTCAGATTGGTTTGAATCACCTGGTGCCATACCTCAGTCGCGTCTCCGTCATCGAGCTGCGCCTGACGGCAGATTCCCGCATTGAGTACCAGAGCGTGAAGGTCGGTGATGTCGCCCACTACATTCGCAAAGTCCGAGGTTTCCAGAACATCCAGCCCGATGGGCACAATCCTGTCCCATTCCGTCATGGCGGCAGTTTCCTCCACTGACGCAACAGAACGTCCCACGGCGTAAACGCGATATCCCTGCGTGGCAAGTCGAAGCGCAGTCGCGCGTCCGATGCCGCTTCCCGCGCCGGTGACGAATGCACATTTCTGACTCATGCGCTCACCGCCTGCAGGGGTTGTTTGCTCAACGCATTCGTGCGGCGAAACTGCCGAATCGAAACGGTATCGTTTTTTGCCTGGGTGGCGCAAAACGCTTCTTTCATGACTTCATCTGAAACCGGAATGACCGTTTGCCCGTTCACCTGCCACAGACTTCCCGGCCTGTCGAGCAGTGCCATCTGAGACCCTTCCACCACGTACCGTTTGTTGAATCGTAACGCATCCATGAAGTCGGGTAGGCTGATATCGGCGGGAATGGTGGTCGGAAGATGAAATTTTTCAATCAGGGTCTGGTGCAGTCGAACCATCTCGTCGTCGCATGCACCGATAATTCGCGCCACCTGTGCCGCCACCATCATCCCGATGGCAACCGATTCTCCGTGGTACAGCCTGTATCCCGAGAGGTGTTCTATGGGGTGCCCCGCCGTATGACCGTATTGCAGCACCATGGCTTCGGCCAGCTCCTTGGGGTCGTTTGTTACCAGTTCACATTTCAGTGAAACGTTGCGCTGGATAACAGTTTCGAGGAACTGCCGATCGCGCATCGACCCTTCATAGTGGAGCAGAAATGCGGCGAGATGCGGGTCCTGACCCAATGCGTGTTTGATGACTTCGGCAAATCCGTCGCTGATCTGGCGGTTATCCAATGTTTCGAGCACGTCCACATCAATGAGAACCATCGACGGTTTGTAGTAGGTGCCCACCATGTTTTTTCCGAAATGTCCGTTGATGGCTTGTTTGTGACTGATGGCGGCGTCACATTGGGCCATTAATGTGGTGGGTACATGGACCAGTTCCAGCCCACGGTATATGGTGCTGGCAACAAATCCGCAAACGTTGCAGACTACACCGCCTCCCAGCGAAATGAACATCGAGTGTTCGTCAACGCCGCGGGAAAGCACCCGCTCCACCAGGTATACATAATTTGATATGGTTTTCGCTTCTTCACCATCGGGTAGTATGATGCAGTGAATGTCATAGCCCTGGGCGCGCAGCTTTCCAACGAATGAATCCGCATACAGCCGGTTGACGGTTTCGTCACTGAAGACAAAAATCGGAGAGGATGCACTCTTGGGGGGAATCAACGCAAATCGTTCCGGTGACTGCACCAGTCCGCGCTGAAAGATCATGCGCGCCGTTTCGTCGCTCTGCAGCCGGTAGTGATATGTGATGGACTCATTTGAATGTCGTTGACGGTGCGGCGGCGCGAGCCGTCTGGAGCGCTGCTGGTTTCGCAGGAACATCTCCGCACGAATCACGTCTTTGGGTAAATCCACATCAAACCAGTATTCGTTGTCGACTTCGATGCACGAAAGACTTTCGGTTTTGGCGAGAACACGCAGGCCGTCGGTCAGTTCGCTTCCACCGTGTCGCTGTACCAGGTTGTGCAACACGTCGAACAGAATGGGCGTTGCGGTGAACAACCCGGCATCAATGCTGTTGTAGGGCACGATGGAGGTGCCCACATCTTCCACCCGATGATTCTTCTGGTTTATGCGAACGGGTGTTTCGGTATCCTGAATGGTTTTCAGTCGAGCGTCGACCAACGCGGTCACCGCGCTTTCCCGCGGCGCATGATGAACCATTCTGGCGATTAATCGATCATCGAAAATGTGGTCCGCCATGGCCAGCAGGAATGTGCCGGTCATCCATTTTTGCGCAGTGAGAATACTGTGGGCGCTTCCCAGTTGCCAGTTGTTTGCCGTATGAAAAACCAGTCCTGCGTCGAATCCGAAGTGAGCGGCGAGTGTGTGCATGATGCGTTTGGATTCATGCCCCACAACGATGTGAATTTCCTCGATACCTTCTTTTTTCAGTTGATTGATAAGTCGTACAATAATGGGTTGCCCCCCCACGTCCACCAGCGGTTTCGGGGTATTGGGTCGGTCCAGGCGCGCACCACGGCCCGCAGCGAGAATCAATGCCTGTTTCATAGCTTTCCTCGTTTCTGTAGCACTCTGTGTTGGTTGTCAGTATGAGCAAGTAGCGTACCAAATGCTGGAATTGCCGAAATCTGGCCGGAACAACGAGGAATAGCAACAACGTGTGAATTTATTGCACAGGAAGGGAGAAAAAAAAACTCACCTTTTTTTGCGTTTCTTGTCCTTATATGGATTGACCAAAACTGCGTCCATATACACGGCCGGGTCCACTCGCTGGTCTTCCTGTCGAAACTCAATGTGCAGGTGCGGGCCTGATTTTTTTGAGCCGCTCTGACCCAGGGTACCGATGATGTCGCCCGCCTTTACTTCCTGATTGTACGTCACGTAGTATGAATGCAGGTGCATGTAAATGGTACCGAAGTCATTGCCGTGATTGACTGCAACATAAAATCCGCCTCCCTGGGGCAGGTCGTTTGGTTCCAATTGTGCCGCCTCTTCAACTGTGAGCAGTTTGTGTTCTCCGCCTCCGGGCATGTCCATTCCCGCGAACACCACGCGTCCGTCGGCTATCGCCCGTACCGGTTCGCCCACGGCGCCGTCAATGTCGATGCCGCGATGTCCGTATCCGTCTTTATTGCCGCGCTTGTTTTGAAAGTAGTCAATGACCAGTCTTGGTACGCCGTCGAGCGGAGAGACGAGCGCTGTGCCGTTGTATATTCCGGCTGCTGCAGATTCGGTTTTGTTGTAGTACGCGATGATGCGCCGTCTGGCAGTGAGAATGCGGTTTTCGGGCTCCGGGTTTTTCACCCAGTCGCCGAAAATCCAGTTCGAAACGTAATGACGGTAGGGGTGCCACACAAATTCCTGTTGCAGCATGGAAAACTGTTGTGCCGCAATGGAGAGGGTGGCGGCGGCCAGGTATATGTTGTCGCGCGGATTGGCTGCCTTCCATTTATTGAGCGGCACGGCAAGCTGCAATTCGTGTCTTTGAAACTCGCCGTCCTCTTTTGTGTAGTACGTGTATACATTTTTATGCACTGACCCGGCGTGCATGGCCGGGTTGAAATGGGTGAGGCTGTATAATCCCCTGTTCAGGTAACGCTTTTCTGCGATGGGCCGACATTGGGACTGATCGTATATCAGTGCCGCCAGTAAAAACGGGTCCACTTGAAATGTTTTTGCATCTTCCAGCACCCAGTCGGTATAGCGGGAAATGCGCTCCCCGGTGGTGTGGCAAAGCCGATTGAAGGCATCTGCGAATCGAACGGATTCAACGTGCATCGGAGCATCGGGTTCTGCCGGCCACAATTCGAGCGGCGTATTCTTGTGGGCCGTGATGTGAAACGTTTCCACATTCTGATTGACGCGGCGTCGCCAGGGCCAGCGCCCGCCCGCCACAGCAACCGTTGTGGCGAAAAGGAGCAATGCGATAACGATGAAACTGATTTTCATAAAAGTAGATGTATGAAGTCATGTTGGAAATGTCAAAGAATGTGCGGCGTCGATTTGGGCGAAACGTTTTATTTTTACTCAAATTAGTGGTACAAATCCTTCGCAATTTTGGGGGAAATAAAATTTCTGGTATTTCCTTCGGGATGATTAAGGAGGTTTTTATGCATCGACATGTACGATGGATGTACTTACTGCTTCTTGCCTTTGGCGTTGTGATGTTTTCCTGCGGCCCGTATGAAGGGCCCATTCTCAACCCCAAAGTACTCAAAAAACTCGCTGCGTGTCCTAAACCCGCCGTCGAAACGTCTGCCAAGCACAGCTATAATGTGGTGCTTTCGGTACTGATAAAAAACGGCTGGACCGTACGCAGCACTGTTCCACAGAAGTTTCATATCAATGCGCGAAAATGTAAACCGTTGCGTCGCTATAAAGACGTGGACCAACTGGAGCGAAAGCAGTCCGATTGCCTCGACCTGCATTTCGAAATCGGCCCCACCGGCGCGGTCGGTTACACCAACCCGCAACCGCGACGCTTTCACTGGAAAATCGAGCCCAAAGTCAAAAAGTGGGTTTCCGAATTCGAAACCGACTTCAACGCCGTTCGTTGCTACAGCCCACACGACCTGAAAATCTGGCGCGAATCCAACTAAAAACCAAGTCATCGATCCGCCGAAGACGCTGGCCCGCCCTCCGCTGAGGCTACGGCGGGTGGACGATTTGGATGACTTATTTTTCGGTGGCTTTAAGGTTGGATTCGATGATCTGGACGGCCTGGGGGGATTGTTCGCAGGTGCGGAGTTCGGCGATGAGGTCGGTTTCGAGGACTATTTGGGCTACGCCGGCCAGTAGTTCGAGGTGTTTATGGCGTTCGCTGGAGGGGCCGACGGTTACAATGAACACGTCGAGTTTCTCACCGGTGGCGGTGTGGTAATCGATGGGGTCTTTGGTTGTGAATACGGCCAGTTTGGTGCCCCCTGATTCTTCTATGGTGGCGTGAGGCAGGGCCAATCCGCGACCCACCGAGGTGTTTTGGGTGTTCTCTCGCTCCCACAATGCCTTGTCAACCTGCTGCGCGGTAACCCCCGGCAGGTGAGCGGCGAAGGATTTGGCGATATGACTGAACAGCTCTTCTTTCTTTTTCACTTTGATGTGTGTTTCCACGCATTCGGGAATGAGCCAGTCTCTTAGTGATGCCTGCTTTTCTGCACCTTCGACTTTTTTAAACTCCGCGTGGATTTTGGTTTTGGGCGTGCGAAGGCGAAGTACCGAGCAGGCGGCCTGTTCGGTGATGGCGTCTTCTTTGTTGGTGAGCAGCAGTCGTTTGATGCCTGAGTCGGGCGGGGCGCCCAACACCAGCAGGTCGTGATGAACGGTTTCTTTGGTAATCGCCGAGTACAGATTCTTGCCGCGAATCATACGCACCGTGGTTTCGGACTGGCACAGGTGGCGAAGCTCATTCACATAGTTGGTCTGCGACTGGAAAATGGGTTCCGATACATCGCTCTCCACAAAGCGCACAAACGTGATTTTGGCTCTAAACAGTTTGGCCAGGTGGTCGGCGGTGGCCACCACCAGCACATCGTGGGGCCCCGGCTCGGCGAACACGAGAATTTTGCGAATATAGCGCACACCGGCGTCTTTGAAGAATCCCAGGTTACAGCGCACATGGCTGGCGAGCCAGGCATAGGGGTTTCTAAACAGCCTGCCCAGGGTGGCGCGTCCACCCCATGCGAGCAGCAGGCAATCAGCCTGAAACTCGTCGCTGGCCACGTGAACGGTTTTGGCGGAGTCGTGGCTGGCCAGTGCGCGAAAATCGATGTCGACTTTCTTGTCTTCGGCCATGGCTGCGAAACGGCGGGCCAGTGCGCGTTGCCGCGGGTCGGTCTTCAGCGCCGCAGTTTCCATGTGGGAATCTTGAATCTCGGTGATGTCCTGCACCACGACGCGACCGTTTTTCGACAGCGCGATGCCCATTTCCACGATGGTTTCCGGCGAGCGTTCGTTTCCGAACAGTGATACCAGCACTGATGACGGTTTAATTTCGGCGGAGCTGGGTTCGTGGTCGTCGCCGTACTGGGCCTGCGCCAGGTCGGTGCGGGCACTCATTTTGGTGAATTCACCTTTGCGCTTTGTGCGCTTGCGGCCATAAAAAATGTACAGAAAAATGCCGGGAATAATAATGGAAACCAAACCGATAAGGGCGTCCAGTCCCATCACTACCAGCAGCCCGAGTCCGCTGAGAATGCCCAGTACCTGCATGATTGGGTACAGGGGGGATTTGTACGCGGGTTTGTACCACTGAACCGAGCTTTCCCGCAGCACAATAACGGTGAAGTTTTCAACCACAAACAACATAATCACAAAGGCGCTGGCGAGTTTGGCCAGTTTTTCCACCGGCAGCAGTACGATAGCCGCCGCCATCATTACTCCGGTGGCCACTACAGAGACGATGGGGGTGCCGTACTTGGAGTGAACGTGCGAAAGCTGTGGGGGAACCAACGCGTCGCGGCTCATGGCAAAGGGAAAACGACTGGACGCGAGAATGCCGGCGTTGGCCATGGAGGTCATCGTAATGACACCCAGCAGTGCGCCGGCCAGCCCCAGAACGCGACCACCGATATGGAACGCCAAATCGTACACGGGTTTGTCGCTCTTAATGAACGTGCCCATGGGAATGGTGCCCGCCATCACCAGCACCACCAGCGCGTATACGATGGTGACCATAATGAGCGAAAACAGAATGCCCAGCGGCAGATTTTTTTCGGGCTTGTACACTTCTTCGGCCACCGCCGCCGCTTTGGTGACGCCGGCGTATGACACGAACACGAACGCCGCGGTGGCGAACAGTCCGGTAAAGCCGTCGGTGAACTGGTCGTTGCTTTGAAACACGGGCCAGTTCACCATGGGGGCGCCCATTAGCACCAGCACAGAAAGGCTGCCCAGCGCGATGATGATGACAAAAATCTGAATCTTACCGACCTTTTTCACTCCCATGATGTTTAACGTCACGATGGCGGCCAGGGCAACGATGGCAATCAGCTTCAGGGGGATGTCGGCGAATACACTGAGATAGGCACCGAACCCCACCAGGGCGAATGCGCTTTTCAGCAGTAGAGAAATCCAGAGTCCCATGCCGGCGATGGTGCCCGCGTAGGGACCGAACGTGCGGTCGATATAAATATAGGTGCCGCCCGACGTGGGCATGGCGGTGGCCAACTCGGACTTTGAAAAAGCGGCGGGCAGGGCGCACAGGCCGGCAATGACATATGCAATCCAAACCGAGTGACCGGTTTTGGCGGCCGCCAGACCGGGGAGTACGAAGATGCCGCTGCCGAGCATGGCACCGACGCTGATTCCGATAACGCTGAAGAGGCCGAGACTTCGATCGAGGGTTTTCACGGGGATGCTGTCCTGTTTTCAAAATGCTGTGGGTTCATCTTTCTAGTTTTTACCACGTTTGACGGGAAATGCATTCGTTTTTAAGGAGTTACGGTTGGGGAGCGGATTCGGGCACCCGGATGCGCAGGCAGATGAAGAAGCCGGCAATTGCGATGGCGGCGGCCAACAGAAATACCCAGCGAAATCCCATGCTCATCCACAGATATCCGGAGAGAACCGGTAGGCTCATCGCCACCAGGTGATCGATGGTGACGCCCATGGCGATGGTGGGGGTGATGTCGTCTTTGGTGTCGGCGATTTTTTTCAGGTAGGTGTTGCGCGCGATGCGCAGGGCGAACAGAATGCTGTCAAGAATGAATGCACCGTACAATACGTAGAGCGCGGTTCCTGTGGAGAACAGATCGCCCGCGAATGCGTAGGTCAGGCAAATGAGTATGAGCAGAACTTCATCGACCGCCAGCACCACCCGCTCGCCGAACCAGTCAATTACATCACCGAGCAGGGGACGAACGATGACGCCGAGCACTGATGCAACAAAATACAGAACGGCAATGGTGGAAACCTCCACTCCGTGAATTTTCACCAGCACCCATCCGCCGAATGCCAGAAAAATCTGTTTTCGCACGCCGAACAGGGCGCTGATAGCATAATAGAGGCGGTATTTCTTTTTCAGCACAAATCGCCGGGAGCGACGCTCGCCTTTTCCGATAGACAAATTGAGGTAGGCCGCAGCGGCCACAGCGGCGCACACAGCAGCAACGCCGTAGAATACATCGTAGCGATCGCCGATGAGTTTGGCCAATCCGTACATTGTGCCCACACCGATGATGGTTCCCAGATTGCGTGCGCCGCCCAATTGCCCCAGGCGTCTGCCGGTGCTTCCTTCTTTGGCGAGGCGCATGCCGATGGCGTCTTCCACTGAGAAGATAATATGATCGCCCAGCGACCAGGTAATGACAAAAACGACCAGCAGTGCGGTATGGTGGGCGGCGAATCCCAGCCCTAAAGCTCCGACAATCGACAACCCCATGGCGACCGCCGCCATTTTGCTTTCCCGCATGATGGACAGCAGCACCGCAGCGACAAAGAGCATGAGGAACCCGGGAAATTCTCTCGGGAATTCGAGCCAACCGCGGCTGGTTGCATCGAGTCCGTGTATATCGGCTAGATAGTTGTTGAGGGAAGCCAGAAAAATGCCGTTTGCCGCACCGAAAAAGAGCGTGGCCACAAAGAGGTGTTTCAGATCTTTTGAAATAGTGGAGATGGAGAATATCGGTTTCATGGCACCGGTGTATCACGTTTATTGTGTGGTAGGGAATCGAATCCGTCGGAACTGGCGACGGTGAATTACATGGCGGATGCGCCCATCAGGCTGGCGATGGCTTCACAGTCGGTGTACACGGTTTCACATACGGCCGGAACAGTGGATTCCGTCGGTTCGGTTGTTAGGGCGCTTTCAATCATCGCCGCAGTGATTTCACTGCAATCCGGAATCGCATCCATGGCGGCTTCCATTTGACTTTGGGAGAGTTCGAGCTGCGCGTTTACACAGTCCACGATTTCACCCACGGTAACGGTACATGAAGAAATGTAGGTTGAGGCTGCAGCACACATGGCTTCCACGTCTTCTTCTTCGGTTTGTTGCGGCTCAGCGTTCATGCATTCGGTTTCAGCTTCTTCGCAGGCGGTAACCAGATCTGCGTCTGCCACATCGCCCGAATTCATCGAATAGGTCATTACCGCAGCGGAATATCCGGACATCGCACACACATCGTCTGCATAATCGGCGGCCATGCTTTCCGATGCATCCGTCATTCCCCCGTATAAATCTTCACAAACAGTTGATGCTTCCTCAGCAGTAAGTTCGGAAGATGATTTGCTTTCATCTACAGAAGTTTTCACTTGCGGACTGGTATCGTCGTCATCTCCACCGCATGCTACAGCAAGAAAAAGTCCCAACATGATGATTAAAAAAAGACTGATTTTTTTCATTTTAACTCCTTTGGAAAAGGGCACGAATACCCGATTTCGTGTTTGCAATACTTGCGTTGTTCGACTTGCAATCTGTCTACGTTATTCATCTATTATTGGTAAAAAAAAACAGCGTTGTCAAAATAAATTCGAACAGATTTCAGTCACGCGGGTACAACGGCACTGATGAGAAGAAATTAACTGAGATTGCGCTGAAAATTATGCGGGAATTCCTGGGGCGGGGAAGTTTTTGCAAAGTTCTTTCACTTCGCCGGCGATACGGGTCAGTTCTGATTCGTTTTCGACATTATTCGCCACCTGGTCCATCCAGTCGGCCAGCTTTTCCATTTCGGGTTTGCCCATGCCGCGGGAAGTCATGGACGGGGTGCCGATGCGGATGCCGCTGGGATCAAACGGTGGACGCGGATCAAAGGGAACAGTGTTGTAGTTGCATACGATGCCGGCGGTATCGAGCGCTTTGGCGTATACTTTTCCGGTCACGTTTCGTGGCGATACATCGATGAGCACCAAGTGATTATCTGTTCCGCCGGAAACCAGTTTAAACCCTTTTTCATTCAGTTTTTCAGCCAGATGTTTGGCATTGGCAACGATATTGTGCGCATAGGTTTTAAACTCTTCCGTGGCGGCTTCTTTCAATGCCACGGCGATACCGGCTGTGGTGTGGTTGTGCGGTCCGCCCTGGAGTCCGGGAAATACTGCTTTATTGATGGCTTTGCGGTGTTTTTTCTTCATCAGAATCATTCCACCGCGGGGCCCGCGCAACGATTTGTGGGTGGTGGTGGTGACCACATCCGCCAACGGAACCGGCGATGGATGAGCACCACCGGCGACGAGACCCGCGATGTGCGCCATATCCACGCAGAGGAGTGCGTCCACTTCCCGTGCCACTTCCGCAAAAATGTTGAAATCGATGATACGCGGATACGCGGTGGCACCGGCCATGATGATTTTCGGGCGATGCTTTTTCGCCAGATCACGTACCATATCGTAATCTATTAAATGCGTATCAGGGTTCAGCTCGTATCGAATGGGAGTGTAATACGCACCGGTGATGCTGACGCCCCAACCGTGCGTGAGATGGCCGCCATGATCGAGCGCGAGCCCCATGATTGGGTCTCCCGGTTGGGCAAATGCGAAATATACTGCCAGGTTGGCGGGCGAGCCGGAGTAGGGCTGCACATTTGCCGCCTCGGCACCGAACAGAGATTTCGCTCGCTGGATAGCCAATTGCTCGATTTGGTCAATATACTGCTGGCCTTCGTAGTATCTCTTTTTTGCGTACCCTTCGGAATATTTGTTGGTGAGAACCGAACCCGAAACTTCCAGTACAGAGGACGAAACGTAGTTTTCTGATGGAATGAGACGAATTTTATCCCGTTGACGGGCGGTTTCCAGTTCGATCAGTTCAGCGATTTCACTGTCGGTGACTTTCACGTGTTCCATGGAGTGCTCCTTGGCGGTTAATGTTGATCCGAAAGATTGAATGTTGCACGTCCGACAGGATTCGAACCTGTGACCCTCGGCTTAGAAGGCCGATGCTCTATCCAGCTGAGCTACGGACGCTTACTGGTCGGGGCGAAAGGATTCGAACCTTCGACATCCAGCTCCCAAAGCTGGCGCGCTACCAGACTGCGCTACACCCCGAAAAGCACG
>JAFGXQ010000216.1 GCA_016936575.1 Deltaproteobacteria bacterium | reverse complement strand
GACGCAGATGGTGACGACGGAATCATTCAGTTCACCGTTGCGGGATGCATGGACTATTGTTCATTGCAACGGGAGTGTGAAGGGTCGTTGTGGGCGGGTATGGATGACGTGTATGAGTGTGCGCCGTTCTGTGAGGTGATGGTCGGGTATTATAATTGCGCGTATCAGCGGCTTACTATGACCGATTGCCTCAGCGCGAGCGGGCGTATGACAGAATGTCTGTTTGCAATCAGCACATGCGATGAAATGCTCAGTTATCAGGATTTGATCATGACGTTGGATGGGCCGGAAGACAGCTGGATAATGTATCAGTGCGGCACATCGTATGCCGCGTACCAGAACACATGTGGGGCGGACGACCCGTTTGATACACTGGAGATGGATGCGCAGATTCAAACCCTCTGCCCCGATGAATACGCTGCCGTGGAAGCGTGGGCTGACGCGAAGGAACAATAATTTATGGCGCCGGCGCTGTTGTCTGCCGGCTGAATTGAATTCCCCCGAGTATGCGTGCGTCCGTAGTGTCGGTATCGGTGTCGATGTCGAGTCGTGCGTGAATAATGAAGCTCAACAAGGTGCCGGTGTTGATGGTGAGCACGGGTAAGTCGTTGAACGGTGTGGCGCGAACGGAACCGAGCGTCACCCGTTGGGCGCCTGCCAGTCCCGAACGGTGCAATTCTTCTGTGAAAGGGCGTTTCACGAGAATGCGTTGATACGAAATACCGATGCACCATGACAGGTACGGCCCCATATCAACCCAGAATGCGGCCGCGCCGCGAAGGAACCCCGGGCTTTTATTGAAATTCGTCTGCACGTGAGTGTAATCCACACTGTAATACGCGCCGGCTTCATGCGAGAGATGCGATTTGGCGGTAATGTGCGCAGACGGCGTGTACAGCCAACGATTGAGTTGGGTCGACCAGAAGTCGGTGACGCCTCCGGTGACGGCGACTTCCGTGGGGGCGTTTTTCAGCAGCGCGAACGATATCGCCAGGGGGAATCCAATGCTGATGCGATTGGTGATGCCCGCATGAAACCCACCGTCGGCATACCAGGTCCAGTTTTGATCCAATTGTATCACGCCGCCGCTCCCCCATATTCGGCCTTCTCCGGCGCCCGGCGTGATGGGCGATTCACTGGACTGCGCGAATGTTGTTGCAGTAAAAATAATCATCAGCGCACCGGTAATCCAGGATGCAATGGAGCGGGTTGATTTCATGGGCCGCATAGTAACGGAAAACGGGTTCCGGTAAAAGAGAAGATGTATCGGCATCGTTCTTTTCCGTAGACGTACCGGGGCGGCGTGCTAGAATACCGCTCACTACATTAATCGGTTTGTCGGTTCTTCTGCGATAAAGATGAGAACTGAAACCGATAAGTAAGAAACCGATAAGTAAGGAGATGCTATGAAAACGACAATTTGGATTTTAGGCGCGATACTCATTTGGGGCTGCGGTGCGTCGAGCAGCACCTCCGGTGGAGCGGGGTCAAGCGACGGTGCTTCAGATGAAGAGGCGGCACAGGAGGTGGACCCCACGGCGACGAGTGACGATGTACCATTTAAAGATATGGCATTCGGCGAACGGAAAATGTTTATGAAAGATGTGGTGATGCCGGGGATGAAGCCGCTTTTCGCAAAGGGACATCCCGATTTTTCATGCGCCTCCTGTCATGGCGACAATATGGCCGATGTGAATTTTGAAATGCCCAACACCCTTGCGCCGCTCAACCCGGCGGCCATGCCGTTTGAGTCCGACGATGAAAAAATTCGGCAGGCGGCTGCGTACATGAAGGACACCATCGTTCCCACCATGGCCGGACTGCTGCGGGAAGAACCGTTCAATCCCGAAACCAAACAGGGATTCGGCTGCTTTGAGTGCCACGCCACCGCCGCGCAATAAATCGAATTGGGCGCGGCTCACTGGGGAAGCCGTCGGCCGCCGACTGTTCAGCCGGATGCATTGGCGCGGGGATCCTCCCCGCAGAAGCGAGATCCACTTAATTTCGGTCGTTCAATTTCATCATTGCCAGGTGAGCCGCCCGGAACCATTTGGGGGTGCGCAGATATGCCTGGCGAATGCGTTCATCCGAAGTGAACCGTTTGCTGATGAATGTGCGGGAGGCCGTCCGGGGAGATTGTTCTGCGTGAGGTTCTCTGAAGGGACGGTACAGTTCGATGACATCCTCGTTTTCATCATACTGGTGTATCTCAATACCGAACGCTTCGGCGCGCTGTGAGAGGGCACAATGTTTGGGCAGGTTGAAAATCGATAAATTTAAAAAATCAACCGCATCGATGTTCTCGGCAATTAGACGACGGGTATCTTCACGATGCGCATCGGTTTCACCGGGAAGCCCGAACAGCAGATACACGTAGGTTCGAATGCCTGCTGCGGCCGCACGTTGCAACACTTGTGCTGAAACAGTCGGATGAATGCCTTTGTTATATCGCTGCAGCAGCGCATCGTTTCCGCTTTCCACACCTAACTGCAGCATCAGACACCCGCTTGTCGCCAGAGCTTCAATGAATCCATCTTCGAGAAACCGGGATTCCGGACGTGCGAATCCATAAAACGGCAGTTGATTTTCACGGGCGATGGGCATGAAGGCCCGCAATCGGTTTTTGGGCATGGCGGAGTCGAGCAGATGAATAATCGGCTTTTTCTGTTTCACATCCGGTGGAATGGACGCTGCAAAACGTTGAAAACCCTCCATTTGGAGCTGTATGTATTTCATTTCGTTGTCCGGGCAGAACAGACATCCGGACCAGTAACATCCGGTCGACAACGTGAACGGCAGCACCGGGCGACCGCTGAGATAGGCCAGCTCAGAAAGTACACGAGGGTATGCGAATTGCTGCAGAAATGCACGTTCGGTCATTTCGGGCAGCAAGCTTGCGCCGTTGGACACATCAAGTCTCGGGAAAAAGCGTGACAGCAGGTGGTATCCTTCTCCGGTGGCATGCAGGCTGCGGGGAAGTGAGCCGCCAACGGTGAAAGGCAGATTCTGTGAACGCAAGAATTGACTCAGCGATATTGCCGCTGTGAGTTGGGAAAGATATGCCAGCGACAATAGGATCTGTTTAGGGGCGTGGGTGCGAATCACCGGCAGCAGGGTTTCTTCCCATAACGGAATAAACGGATCGTCGTGCGCCAAAAGGGCAGCGATTCGATTCGGGTCATGAATCGGTGCGGGCGCAGACAGATCCATGGCCGTTAAACGCCAGCCCGGACGGGATTCACCGAATGTTTTCAAGTGACGATTGATCACACCCGCCGCGCTGCGATGTTCCATCGGTGTGTATTCAAATGTATTTTGGAGGTAACGCAGCGCGCGTTTGAGACCGGCGGTATCTCCGCCGGAAAGCAGGACAGAGTGATAGAAGGACAGCGATAAATCTAAAAAGCCGGTTTCGTATCCGTGGCCCTGAAGTGCGCCGGCAAGAATAAATGCGCCGGACGGTGGTTCGGAAGGCGGGCAGACCGGGGGGCTGAGAACGAGAAAATCCATACCTGCTCTTTATGGTGAAGTGCGGTTTGAGGCCAGTAATATTTCATTTTTATCATTCACCGGCGTTTGTGCTCTATGATAAGAATTGAGTCTTATGAATGACCAACGCGCCAGTCGTCCCTCATCGATGTTTCCTCCTTCGCCGGCTGGAAAACGGAACAGTGGGGTACATGCGTTTGTGCACCGAATGAAAGCGCGTTACTACGAACTCTCAAAGCGGATGGAGGGGCCGCTGCGAACGCTGCGCGAAAACGAACATATCTTTCTGGTGGTTTCCGCCATTTTGCTCGGGGTGCTGGCCGCGTATGGCGCCATCGGATTTCGCTTTCTGATTTTAAAAGCGCAGGAGCTGTTCTGGGAGAGCTCAGCGGAAGTGATTCCGGTCTTCGGCAGTTATCCGTCGCTGGCGGTGGTTCTGATCCCGGCTTTCGGCGGATTGATCGTCGGCCTGGTGGTTCACAAACTGTCGCCGGAAGTGAAAGGATCAGGCATTCCCGAGGTGATGGAAGCGGTAGCCAAGAAAGGGGGCGCCATACGATTGCGTGTGGTGTTTACCAAGGCCGTTGCGGCGGCGGTGACTATCGGTTCGGGCGGGTCTGCCGGACGCGAGGGACCGATTGTGCATATCGGTTCGGCCATCGGATCGGTGTTGGGGCAGGCGCTTCAGGTATCGGTGAAGAATCTGCGAACATTTGTGGCCTGCGGTACAGCCGCCGCGATTGCCGCCACATTCAATGCGCCGATTGCGGGGGCTCTGTTCGCCATCGAGGTGGTTCTCGGCGATATGCGGGTGGCCAGTATGTCTCCGATTGTGATTGCTTCCGTTGTGGCAACGGTTGTCTCTCGTCACTATCTGGGAGATTTTCCCGCGTTTGAGGTTCCGTCTTTTACGTTGGTCAGCTATCGCGAGCTGTTGTTGTATGCCGCGGTAGGTATTCTTTCGGGATTGCTGTCGGTACTGTTTATCCGAGTGATGTATTTTTCGAGCAGCCGGTTCGAACAGCTGGCCATGCCTGCCTGGGTGAAACCCGCCATCGGGGGGCTCGTTGTGGGCTGCATCGCGCTGGTATTTCCAAACGTGCTTGGCGTCGGATACGAAACAATTAATGTTGCGTTGAATGATGAACCCATCCATGTGGCCGGGTTGTCTGGGTGGGGGGCGCTGCTCGCGATACTGCTGGCGAAGATGGCCGCGACGTCGCTCACTCTCGGGGCCGGTGGGTCGGGTGGGGTATTTGCGCCGTCGTTATTTATCGGCGCCGCATTGGGTGCGGCGTTCGGTGAGGTGGTCAATCTTCTTTTTCCGGCGTGGACAGCCCCGGCCAGTGCCTATGCGCTGGTCGGAATGGGCGCGGTGGTTTCGGCCGCCACACATGCGCCGATTACGGCGATTCTCATCATTTTCGAACTGACCAACAATTATAAAATCATCCCGCCGCTGATGCTGGCGTGTGTTATCGGGGTGCTCCTGTCCAGTTATATCAAGTCTGATTCCATTTATACCGAAAAACTTTCCCGTCGCGGCATTAAACTGAGTAAGGGCCGCGATTTGAATTTGTTGAAATCAATTGAAGTACGCACTATTGTGGAGACGAATATTCAGAAGGTAACTTCAACGACCCCGGTGAATGTGTTGTTTCAGCTGCTCACCGGCGGCCAGCGGCCCACCGCGATCGTGGTGGATAATGAGCAGCATTATGTGGGCACCGTGGAACTGCAGGATGTGCGCGAAGTACTTCATGAAAGTGAGGAACTCGCATTTGTGGTAGTGGCCGCCGATGTGGCCGATCGGACAACACCTTCCGTAACGCCCTCCGAACGTCTTGACCATGTGATGCAACTGTTCGGTGCCGCTCATCGGGATGAACTCCCGGTGTGCGCATCTGCAGACGATAAAACAGTTGTCGGGGCGGTGACGCGCAAAGCGGTGATCAACGCTTACAATGCCAAAGTGTTTGCCGAAGATATGACAGACGGGTTGTCGAGCCAGGTGTCGTTGGCCAAGTCAGGGAATATTGTGGAGATGATTCCGGGCATTCATATCAGTGAAATCGAAGCACCGTCCAGGTGGGTGGGGCATAAATTGAAGCATTTGAATCTGCGTCGGGATGCGGGAATCGATGTGCTGCTGATTCAACGCAGCTCCGCAATCGAAAAAGACCATCATGTGGAATCCAGTCTGGTGGAAGAAATTCATCCGGATGCGGATTTCATTTTCGTGCATGGTGATCGCGTACTGGTGATGGGGAACCGAGACGCGATTTCGAACCTGATGAAATAGCCGAAGTCGCCAAAAACTGCGGGGTATTGCTGATTTTCACGATAAAAATATCGCCTGTTTTTGCACAGGACGAGTTTACAATTATAATATTGAATCATGACACATTCGCCTGACCATCAGATGGCCGATATGGCATCGCCCGAGAGTGCATCTTTGCTGCATGCGCTGTTCACGCAGTCTCTCGACAGTATTTTTGTCTGTGATATATCGGGCAAGCTGCTTCTGGCCAATCCGGTGGCATGCCGGGTGCTTGGGTATTCTCTGGATGAGATGATGACAATGCATCTCGGCGATTTTGATGAGGCCATTATCAATCACGGCGGCAATGCTCCCAAGCAATTGCTTGTTCTGGAAAATATGGACGAATTCGAAACCGTGTATGTGAAAAAGAATCACGATACCGTGCCGGTGCGTATTCGCGTGAACGCGATTCATTTCAATAAAAAGGACTGTCGACTGGTTGTGGTGCGCGACATCACGAGACTGAAATTTCAGGAGGAGGAATTGCGCCACGCCAACAAAATGAATGCCATCGGCCAACTCGCCGGCGGCATCGCGCATGATTTCAATAATTCGCTGGGCGGTATTATGGGCTATGCCGAGCTGGCGATTGAAGATGCGGAAGAAGGGTCGGTTCAGCACAGCAATCTGGAAAAGCTGATACAGGCGGCGGAAAGGGCCAAAAAACTGGTGGCGCAAATTTTAACGTTCAGCCGGAAGAGTTCCACCAAAAGAGATGTGGTTCAACTGGTTCCGCTGATGAAAGACGTAATTCAGTTTTTGAGCGTCTCGATTCCGTCCTCGGTGGTGATTGAAGCGTTTATTTCTAATGCGACGTTTCCGATTTTAGGTGATTCGGGAAAAGTGCATGAGCTGATTATCAATTTGGCGACGAATGCCGTACACGCCATGCGGGAAGAGGGCGTGTTGCGAATCACGTTGGAGCAGGTGCATTCGGAGCTGCCGTTGGCGGGAGTTGTCGGAGAAAGCCCCCCGGGGGATTACGCGGTGATTCAGGTGGAGGACACCGGATGCGGGATTGAACCGTCGCTGATTCACATGATTTTTGAACCGTTTTTTTCCACAAAACTGCCTGATGAGGGAACCGGTATGGGGCTCTCTGTGGTGTTTGGAATTGTGCGTTCACACGGCGGGAATATCCAGATTGAGTCAACACCCGCAGTGGGTACCATCTTCAGGGTGTTTTTCCCGGTGGTAGCCATTTCCACCGTAACCGCACCCACCCCGTATTCGATGCAGGGAACCGGAAAAGTGCTGGTGATTGATGACGAGCCGCTGTTGGTTGACATCTATAGTAAGCTGTTGGAATCACTGGGGTATGATGTGATTTCCACCATGGATGTAAATGAGGCGCTTGATATTTTGCAAGACCATAGTGTGCAACTGGATTTGCTGCTCACGGATCAGACCATGCCGCAGATGCGTGGGGTGGAGCTTGCGTCCCGTGCACGGAAGATTCGGGATGGCCTGCCGGTGATTCTGTGCAGCGGTTATAATAAAAATGTAAATGCGGAGATTGCCGCGGAACACGGCATCGGAACCTTTTTGCAGAAGCCGGTCCGTAAAAAGGAACTCGCTCTGGCGGTGCGCAACGCATTGGCTGAGTCCACGCGGAATTGAAGGACGCAGCCGGATGAGGCCGGAACCTGTCTGACCGAACTATTTTCTTTTTTTTGAAACTATTTTACAGTTGGAATGTCTAACCCGTCATTATTGATGACACTGCGCCGACGACACCGACGGTTGTTTCTGCACATGTTTCCCGGGAGGTAGATTTGATTCGACAAGTTTTTGAATATCCCATCTTCGGCCGTGTGGATTTGGACGGCACTCACCGCGTTATTATCGAAACCATCCAGGACCATGTTGATTTTCCCTCAGACCAAGCGTTGTTTTTGCGTCTGAACTGCAATCAGCGGGAGTGCGGTGCGGTGGTGAACGGCATCAAGGTGAAGGCGGAGCAGAATCGGCTGCTGGTCGACAGATACAAACTTCAACATCTGGGAATCAAGGACGGTGAGCGGGTGGAGGCTGCGTTTTTCACTCCAGCAAATGCGGCGGAAGCGAGCTTCAGCGCCGCTTCAGAATTTTCGAAGCGCGATTTGGTTCGCCTGATTGGAAAACCATTTATCGCCGGCGAAAAGTCTGCGGTATTCACCTTCAGCGGGGAAGCGCGTTTATACACAGTAGAGTCCACCGCACCGGAGGGAATTGCGCTGATCACAGCGCGAACGATATTGACCGAAGCGCCGTCATCCACAGAAAATCTGCCCGTATCATATAAGGACATCGGTGGTCTGGATGAGGAGATTCGGTTGATTCGGGAGAGCATTGAATACCCGTTTAAACATCGTGACGTTTTCGCTCACCTGGGGGTGAAACCACCCAAGGGGATTATTCTGCACGGGCCGCCGGGCACCGGAAAAACTCTTATCGCCAAGGCCCTCGCCAACGAAATCGGCGCCAACTATTATACCATCAGCGGGCCGGAGATTTACAGCAAATGGTATGGCAATTCAGAGCAGCGGCTGCGTAATATTTTCAACGAGGCAGTGAAGAACGCTCCGTCAATCGTTGTTATCGACGAACTCGATTCTCTGGTGCCGCGGCGAGATAAAATTCACGGTGATCAGGAACAACGAATTGTCGCGACGTTTCTGACGCAGATGGACGGCCTGAAAACCCTGAAAGATGTGGTGGTGGTGGGAACGACCAATCGGGTGAATGAAATCGACCCCGCATTGCGGCGCAGCGGCCGGTTTGAACAGGAAATTTTTGTAGGGGTTCCGAATCACCATGGAAGAAAGCAAATTCTCGAAATTCACACCAGTCGCATGCCGTTGTCGGACGACGTGGATTTGCAGAAAGTGGCGGAACTCGCGGGCGGGTTTACGGGGGCGGATTTATGTTCTCTATGCCGGGAAGCGGCATATGTGGCGTTGCGGCGCACGATTCCTGAAGAGGCATTTCAGAAGGGAGAACTGTCGGCACATAAGGAAGTGTTCGTGGTTCACGATGATTTCATCAAAGCGTTTACGTCGGTTCGTCCTTCTGCTTCAAAGGAATACACCTTGGATGTGCCCCAAACCGATTGGCAGGACATCGGTGGATTGGCCGAGGTGAAAAAGGTGCTGGTGGAGAATTTTCAGTTCGCCGTGAAAAAGCGCGAGGCATTTGAAAAAGTGGGCATCCGCGCTGCCGGCGGAATTTTGCTTTTCGGCCCGCCCGGTACAGGTAAAACCCTGCTCGCTAGAGCGGTGGCCAGTGAATGCGATGTGAATTTCATCGGGGTCAAGGCGTCTGATATTCGCGACAAGTGGATTGGCGAGTCCGAGGAAAAAATCCGTAACATATTTCAGAAGGCGCGGTTGCTTGCTCCCTGTGTGATTTTTTTCGATGAAATCGATACTATGCTGACAACGCGCGGTAGAGATATGTCGGGGGTGGGAGACGCCATCGTGAATCAGATTTTAAGTGAGATGGATGGACTGGAAGAGTTTGGCGATATTTTCATTATGGGGGCCACCAATCGGGTGACTGCGCTCGACCCGGCGGTGCTTCGCCCCGGCCGTTTCGATTATCTGTTGGAAGTGCCGTTGCCGAACAAGCGGGAACGGCTGGAGATTTTTCAGGTACATCTGCGTGGCAAGCCGTTATGCGAAGTGGATTTTGAAGCACTGGCTGAAGCCACTCCCGAGTTTTCAGGCGCGCGAATTGCCGAGGTGTGTCGGGAAGCCGCCTGGCATGGCCTACGGGAATCAAATTACGAAGCGGAGCAGGTATGCATTACGATGAATCATTTGCAGCAGGCCATTTCACGGTTGGCCGGCGCTGGAACGAGGTAAGGTGTGAGAGTTATTTCCATTTCGATAATCGGTTGTGCCATATTTCTGATGAGTTCGGCGGGTTGGTCTGCGCCTGTAAAAAAAGGTGCGCATAAGAGTGATACCGCTGCAGGGACAGTTGCGCCGAAAATAGAGGCGGGCAGCCAAATGTTATTGGTGTTTCCGTCGTTCCCGAAGCAGGTGCCGTTCAGTGAAAAAGAGTTGAGTCTATTTCGCGGAAGTTTGAGCGAAACCGATCGTCTGGGAATTATGGTGGCCGACCGCAAAGAGCATCTCCTCACCCTGGACGCCAAACAGCAGAAGGAAGTAACCAGTGCAAGCATCGTTTCCGCATTCGAAGCGGCGGTGCCGGAGAGCGGATCTGTTGTGGATACCGAAGAGGATGAGATTGGTTCAGTGGGGGTTTCGGTGGAAAGCGCGTTGCGCAGTGCGGTGGCACAGGTGAGCGATTTGGATGGAATGGTGAAAGCGGTGGTACTGGTTCTTGACAAACCGTTGCCGTTTTCGACAGCGAACGTGGATAACAACGGCGTTTTAAAAGACACCGGCACAGACACTGACACTGGTACGGCGTCCGACGCCGATGGGCGTTCTCTGCTGTCATTGCTCACGCTGAACAACATTATTCTTTATGCACTCTACAGTACTGATGTGGAAGCCCCGCTGGTGGAACAACTGGCGGAGCAGAGCGGTGGAAAGAATTTTTTTCTGTCGCAGAGAACTACGCTGAATGATTCTCTTTATTTTTTGTACGACTCAATTTTGTTGCGAACGATACAACTTGCTCCCCAACAGGCGCTGTACGATTCTGATGAGGTGTGCCCGGAGGTGCCGACGTCTTTGGCTGCTGCATCGTCCGGGGCGGGAGAAGGTGGGCCGCAATGGCCGGTGTATGTGCTTCTTGCGATACTGATACTGCTGGGTTCGGCGTTGCTCGTTTTGATCACGATGATGTGGCAGCGTATCGGTAAGCCGGCGCCTGTAGCGAAAGAAACGAGTGACATTAAAGAAGAGAAACAGGCATCTTCGTTTTCGAAACTGACGATTGGATTGAACCGGGTTCGCAACAGTTTTGCCGAGACTGAATCAAAGCTGCATGCGCTTTCGGCGGATTTGGATGATTTCGGTATTGAGAACTGGGAGCTGCAGAAAAAGATTGTGTCCGCGTACGCAGAAATGGCGCGCGAATTGTTTTTGCTTTACGACCATGTGTTACTCAAACCGAACGATGAACTCAGCGACGGCGAACAGTTGCTGAAACGCAAAATCGAACAGTTGCTGGAAGCCGCTGACGTTGCGGAAATGACCCCGGAAGTCGGAAGCCGATTTCACAGCAAGTATCATCGCCACGCTGGAGAACGCTACAGTGAGCAGAAGGCGGGAACCATTTTAGAAGTAGTGCGCAAGGGGTATCAGCGCAAGGGATTTGTCAGCGATGAGCCGTTTGTCATTCGGCAGGCGGAAGTGATCGTCAGTGCCGGTCTTAAGCAGGGAGCAAAAGAATGAGCAGAGCCATTGGAATCGATTTGGGAACCTACAACTCCGCTGCTGCGGTGCCAATCGGCAACGGGAAAGTGGCGATGATTGAAAGTCGGTACGGAAAGAGTCTGTACGGGAAAAATTTCGCATCGTTTGTGTTGTTTGATCACACCGGACAGAAACAGATCACCGGTAAAAGAGCCCAAGCCGAGTTGAGATTGAATCCGAAACTGGTGATATGGGGAGTGAAACGATTGGTGGGATTGTCGTATCAGAATGCCAAAGCCAGTGGAGAGCTGACTCGTTTCGCGTATGAGACCGAGGAGGGGCCGGGGGGAAGCATTCTCATTAAAGTGGGCGAAGAGCGGTACACGCCGTCGCACATTCTCGAATATATTCTTCGCGACATCAAACAGGATGCCGAAGACCCGTCGGTGAATCCGTTAGTCGGGCAGCCGATTGACAAGGCGATTATCAGTATTCCGGCATATTTTAAGGCCATTCGCACCAACCCGATTATCGAGGCGGCCAGAAACGCCGGATTTGAAGAGGTCGATACCATCGCAGAACCCACCGCTGCCGCGATTGACTACTGCATGACCATTGAAAAAGAGGCGAACCTGCTGGCATTCGACATCGGCGCGGGTACGCTGGACGTCACTGTGATGATGGTAGTGAACGAGGACGGCAACTTGATCCCTGGAGAATTGTGTACCTCCGGGCATGAGGCGCTGGGCGGATTAGACATGGATGACGCGCTGGTACGTCATATGATCAACAAGTACAACTTGCACAATATGGCGCAGGACCCGATGCACAAAGCAATTTTATCAGAAGAAATCGAGCGAGCCAAAATACGATTGTCACAGAAACAGAGTACGACGCTGGATTTGCCGGGAAATCAGACAGTGACGTTCACACAAGGGGAGTTGGAAGAAGTTCTCGCACCGTTGCTTGAGAAATGTCGAAAACCCATCAGCATTGCGCTTCGTCAGGCGGGGCTGCGCGCATCGGATTTGGACCGAGTACTGTTTATCGGCGGACCATCAAATATGCCTTGCATTAAAAAGGTTGTTGCGAAGGAGCTGGCTGAATTGGATGCCCGTGACGATGTGATCGCCGCCATTGATGAATACACCGTACGCGGTTTGCCGGTAGATCCAATGGAGTGTGTGGCGCGCGGCGCGTCGCTGAAAGCGGGAAATATTATCGAACCGGTGGGAAAGGTGATTTCAGAAGGGTACGGCACGGTGTTTGGACCGATTGAGGATGCGCCGGACTATTACGAACCGATCATTCGGGAGAATTCACATTATCCGATTTCGGGGACCACCATTTCAACCCATCAGAATCCCGATTCTCTGGAGGTGCCCATTTCGTTGGTGGCCAAACGGCCGGATACAGATAAATCCACCGCAGATCATACGATATACAAATATGAGTATCTGGGAAATTATTCCCTGGGGATTACGCCGCAACGCGGGTTGCCTGCAATTGAAATTCGGCTTCGAGTGACCGATGACAAACGGGTTGTGGCAACGCTGATTCATACGCAGACCCGACAGCAGGTGAAGTATGAGAGTCTGGACATGCTGAGCGGCCAGGAAGTGATGCTGCAGGAGCATACACCACCCAAAATGTTTGCACAGCAAGATATGGATTTGCTGAATGCGACCGTGAACAACAAGAAAAGCGGCTGGACTAGAGAACATCTCGAAAAGCATATGCACGTGGCGAGAGAAGCGTTGGCGCTGTGTGGAAGTTGCGAAGATCCCAAAGTGGTTGCCGCCATGGAAAAAGTGGAAGCGGCGGTTGCGCGCGCATCAGAAAATCGAATGGAGAAACCCAATGAAGACTGTCCTGCGATTTCAAATCGCACCAAGGAGTTACTCGATACGCTGCTTCAACCTGGTATCAAACAGATTTCGGCTGATGAATTCAGGCGATATTTGGAGCAGTTGATTCATATCGCGCAGATGGTAACCTATGACGCAGAGAACTGATTCAAGCATTCGTCGGCTGGTGGCGATGGGAAAGTACGAAGAGGCGTTGAACGTTGAGTTCGGCGCTGAACGGGCCAGTATCGCCCGGGCGCATATTCGGCAGCTGCATCGTCATAGTCACTCCGAGTCAGCGCGGGAGGCGTTGAATCAGGCCAAGACAGTGTTGCTGGACGAATCGATTGAACGAAAAACCCAGCGTTTGATGAATCTGGGTGAATTGGATAGTGCGTTTACACTGCTGGAATCAAATCTGAGCGATTCGCCCACCGCTTATGAATATTACATGCTGGGTTATATTTTGTATCGAATGGGGCGCTATGCCGAATCTGTAACCTACATGGAAAAGGCATTCGATATGACCGCCTCTGCGTTTCATGCCATCTGGTTCGGATGCGTGCTGGAGCGTCAGGGCGAGATGAAGCGGGCGCTTGAAAAATACGTGTTCGCAATTGAAAAACGAGGCAACGAGACAGAACATCGGATGGCCGGGAATCTGTATTTTCATCTTTGTGAGTATCAGAGTGCGATGAGGCACTTGGCCAAGGCGATATCGCTTGGTTGCAAAGATGAAGATGTGTTTGAAAAAATCGCCATCATGCGTCAGAAACAAAAGATGCTGAATTTTAAAAGGCGGGTTCGGAATTTCTTTCGATTTCAAAAAAGTGAGACTATCCGATAGGGGCGAAAAGCGAAGCGAAATTGTTTTGTCCGAGCCGGGGGACGGTGTTTCGATTTTAGATTGTCGGGTTCAATAGCAGCAAATAATTGCATGACAGCTTAATTTGGTTTATCATTTATTGCATGTCTAGATTCGCACGCATTTATTTTCCGGGCGGGTTGTACCACTTGATGTCGCGTTTTGTCGGTGGACAGCCGTTGATAAGAACTCAAAAACAGCGGTCCTATTATCTGAAACTGATTGCGGAAGCGGTTCAGAAAACTGATGCAACGCTGTACGCGTACGCTGTTCTCCCCACCCAGGTGCACTTGGTGGTGCGTGCGGGTTGGGAACCGCTTGAACGGCTGATGAAGTCGGTGAACACGGGATATGCCGGTTGGTTGAACAATCAGCAGGCTGGCAGAGGCGGCGCTGTGTTCGCGGGGCGGTACAAGTCGGTTCTGCTTGAAGATAATTACGTGTTCGATTTGGTCCGGTATGTACACAATGCGCCGGTTCGGTTGAAGAAGGCAAAAGCAGCCTCGGAGAGCGGCTGGACAAGTCATCAGGCGTATGTGGGAGACGCAGAAGTTCCCGACTGGTTGGATGTAAATTTTGTACTTGAACAGATCAATCCCAAAATCGGCTGGGCGCGCAGGCAATTTGATACCTTCGTGAATGAGACCAGTGAAGAGGGACGGCGTCGTGATTTGGAAGGGTCGAAGAGTGACGAAATGAGTCGTGCGTATCGTACGGTGCTGGCGGAACATCTGAAAATCGACGGCCCCATCGTGGGGAGCGAAGAGTTTATCGAGATGGTGTACAAAGAAGTATTCGCCAAGGGCCCAAAAAATAAGGCGCCTACACCCAGCCGTATGACGCTCAACCGGTTGATTGAGACGGTGCGTGAAGAGTTGAATATCGATAAAAAAGATTTTGTGGCATTTCCCAAGCGCAAACCGTGTGCACTGGCGCGGCGGGTGATTGTGTACATCTGGGTAGCAGAATTCGGCGGCAAACAGAATGACGTATCCAAACGTCTGAGCGCATCTACCGGCGCTGTTACCCGCTGGTATGGAAAAGCCATTCGCGACCTCAATGCAATGGAACCGCTTGTCGTGAAAATTCTGGAAAAAATGCGATAGATAGTCGGCCTCTTTTTTATTGAATGCAAAAAGTGGGCGTCTACTTTGCTTTGCGTCCCATAACGCGCCAGCCGGTACGCGGGGCCGATGTGGGACGAAGACTGTAACCGGCGTCTGCGCTTTCAATGACCACAAAACAGTCAGTATCGATCTTGCGCACCTGTTGAACGAGGTGATTGACCTTTTTTCGCGGCACTTCCGAAAACAGCAGGGACACCGGACCATCCTGGCCTTCGCCTTTCAGTTCAGTCAGCACATATCCGTCGGCTCTCAATGATGATGCGATTTTCTCACCTGCTCTGGTGAACAGCATGACGGATTTGTCTCCCACCGCGAGCCATTTTTCAATGGTCAATCCCACAACATTGCCGGTTGCGAACCCCAGTGCGTAAAAGACAGACAGCAGGGGTTCCTGCTTTACACCGTCAATGACTTCGGACACCACCCATATCCATATGAGCACCTCCACGAACCCGAGAAACCAGGAAACGGTTCGGCTCCCACGTACAATAAACATGGTGCGCAGGGTGCCGAGCCCGACATCGATGATTCTCGCGATGAAAATTATTATGCCGTTGATGAGCATGGATTCGGTCAGCATGATACCTCGCATTTCGTATTCTACCTGGGCGACTGTCAATCAGCGTCGCAGGGTTCATTGAATGTTCTGTAGGTGTATCTGAAAACGGCATGTTTCACAATGTTATCTCTGCAGGTCACGGGGGGGCGGGCGGAAGCCATTTCAAAGTGGTGCCCAAATACAGATGAAATACCAGAGATTCACAATGAAAAAAATGTAGTTGCGGGCTTGATGCCTGATCATCCATCACATCTTTTTATGTACAGAAAATTGGGGAAAAGCATCAATAATCCCCCTTAAAAAGGGTGGAAGGGGGATGT
>JAFGXQ010000215.1 GCA_016936575.1 Deltaproteobacteria bacterium | reverse complement strand
CAAGACGACATCCCCCTTGCCCCCTTTTCAAGGGGGAATCTATGCTGCCGCAAAACGTACTTCTAAAAATGTGATGAATGATCAGGGATAAACCTGGGACCCTACATTTTTTAGAAATACAAGGCGTTCTTGCGATTGCCCTGATAAAGCCTGTTCTACATGGTGACTGGAACATGGCTATTGGCCTAAAGTGGAAAGGATGTTTGTTGTTCTGTAAAAACAGGAAGGCGAGAAGAGCCTGCAGACGAATCGAAACGCTACTGCTCCAGCACCAACTGTGTCCACCGACCGCGAGAATATGCGGTGGTGTCGCCTTCGGGAATCAGGCCGTTGGTGTGGGAGTTGAACTCAACTTGAACGGTGTCGCCCTGATTGATTTCCACTTCGTACCACGTATTTGTGCTCGGCGCATAATCCGTGTCTGTGGTCGGGTTTTGATACACATTTCCTACCTGCGTACCGTTTACGACCAAGCGATAAGATGATTCGCCGTCCAATTCAGTCAATGTGGTAATCGTTACACTGTACGTACCGGAAGCATCATCGAAGGTCGTATTGGCTGCCGCGTACTCATCTTTGTACGATGCCGCGTTAATCGCGAGACAACTGTGAGCCGAATCCACATACGCCGGGGCAAAGCCGTCCACTTCCCAATTGGTAAAATCATTTACGGCGTTCAACGTTATCATTGTGCCTACATCACTATCTCCATCCGCGCTGCATTGGGGACGGTATTGCGAGTCATTCACTGCGGCCAAATCTTTAAACGCCGCCACTGAAATATCGAGGGAGGTCTCAAAGAAGAGTATGTAGTCCACATTGGTTCTCTGCGCGCGGCCCGACATTGTAAAAGTATACGTTTCACCTTCAATTAGATTGTACAACGCCGCGCCGTGTTCACCGATTTCAAGATTGTACAACGAGCCCCAGGTGTCGGTGCCGCGGCCATAAAATTTATGGTCCGTTTTCAATTCGTCTGTGGTGAATGATGAATTCGCGGAGGTGAAGTTTCCGGCCATTTTCACATACACGTCGTTACATTTGTCTTCGGCAAGTCCCTCCAACCGCTGCCACATACGCATGGCCATTCGGTAGGTTCCGGTCTTCGGGCATACGAACGTGTATTCAAGAGGCGAATTGGGGCTTCCACCGTTGGGATCATTACCGGTGAACTCCACGTGGGTGTCATTAATCGGTGCAACCGGTCCCGGATTAAAATAATCGGCATCTCCCGGGGTTCTTATTTCCCACTCCCCCAGCGACGAATCGGTTGCCTCCGCTTCAATAGCGATCCAGTTGGGACCAATGGTCATACCCATATCGCAATCGCTGTCAGAATCACTGTCCGCATCGCTGTCCGCGTCACTATCCGCATCGGCATCACTGTCAGAATCGGCATCCCCATCGCCGCCGGTTTCACAAGGCGAGGAACCGCACATACACACGCTGGTATCTGAGCCGCTGTTCAGACAATCCGTTGCCCCGGGATACATGACCTGACACTCCCCAGTGGTGTCGCATTGATCTTTGTCTGCATCTGAATCCGAGTCCGCATCGGTATCTGCGTCGGTGTCGGAATCTGTGTCCGCATCTGTATCCGTGTCCGCATCTGCATCCGCATCGGTGTCTGCATCCGTGTCCGTATCTGCATCCGTATCGGTGTCTGCGTCCGTATCTGCATCGGTATCTGCATCGGTATCTGCATCCGCATCGGTGTCTGCGTCCGTATCGGTGTCTGCGTCCGTATCTGCATCGGTATCTGCGTCCGCATCAGTGTCAGCATCAGTGTCAGCATCTCCCGCCGTTTCAGTGTCGTTGTCCGCCGTCGCGGTATCCGCTATGGCGTGATCTTCAAAATTCGTATCGCTTTCACTATCGTCATTTGTTAACCCGCCGGAGCTCGTGTCAACGAGCGAAGGAGGGCCATCGTCACTATCACTATCTGCGTCCGTATCACTATCTGCGTCAGTGCTGGGATCCCCCCCCTCCGGACTGCTCTCACTGGTGGTACACCCCACCATCCATAAGGGTAATAAAACAAATATTAACTTCTTCATTGAAATACTCCTTCGAAAATGTCTGCAAAATTGGACGAGATCGCCCTTTTCAAAATAGGGAGGTGTCGAGAGAAACAAAAAAATATCAAAAAATCTGATGCGCTGTCACGCGATGGGTTCTCTCAAAGAAAAAAAGAAACGAACAAAAGGAGATCTCATTCTAACCAAAAACACGTATACTCATCACTATGATTCTTTTTATTCGAATCCTCCTCGCCGGTACCTTCCTCTGTTTGTGCGGCTGCAGCGACGGCGTACTTCATGCGGCGCAAAGTGCGCAAGACACAAATGATTCGTCGTCTGCAATCATTGACAGCGCCACTGAAACAGAATCCACCCCGCCAACAGACGTTTCCACAGAGACAGAAACTCAAACAGACCCCGACACTGCCACCGATTCCGATCCAACCCTCTACCAGATTATGGGAGAAGCAGAGGCGTTTTTTGAAAGCATCAGCACCAATTCTCACCAGTGGGTACTCATCAACGACCAATACGACGGCAGTGTTGTGCCCGATGCAGACACCGACCACTTGGCCGATGCCGGCGGCGGCGCGTATTTGGAAGCATTGCCGGATAATCACACCAGCGATGCCGATACGGCTGGTTCCAGCACAGTAAATCCGACAAATGCTCCTCAGGTCCGTTACAATATTTCTGTGCCCGCACCCGGCCGGTACTATGTATGGGTTCGTGCATACACCAGCGGCGGTTTAGATAATTCTTTACACGTGGGCATTGATAGTGATTGGCCTGAAAGCGGTATCGCTCTTCAGTTTCCCAATACGTCGGGCACCTGGGTGTGGAGTTCCAACCAACGCAATTCGGGTGGTATCGTGTATGGCATTCCCAACACCATTTATCTCGATATCGAAACCGCCGGCGCCCATTCCTTCATAATCGCCATGCGCGAAGACGGCGCCGAAATCGACCGCTGGATACTCTCTAATGACCTCGAATTTCGCCCGGAATAACGAAATATAGTCGCGTAATTTCGACAACTTACAACTTATATTGTATTTTTTAAGAATACCGGATTTTTTTTGATACCAAAGAACCCAATCAAATCACCTCCTGTACAGAGAGGGACTTTTTAACCAGATAGTTAATGACCCAATGAACATAAATGGAACACAGCGAGTAAATAAGTCAACAAACGTCTCCCCGTTTCCGGTTCAACAGGACTATTCTCCTTATGAACTGGTCAATGGTCTTACGCGTGGCGATCAAAAAATTTCCGCCGCGTTCTTTGATCAATACAACGGACAGATCAATCGCTTGGTTCGTCACTTTTTAGGCCCCGATGAAGAGCACGTGGACATCGTTAACACCGCTTTTACTCAAATTCTGCAGTCTATATCAAAACTGAAAGACCCTCAGGCACTGACGAGATGGGTATCCACAGTAACTATTCATGTGGTTCGCGGTGAAATCAGAAAACGAAAAACACGCCGACTTTTTCACGTGTTCACAGATGCAACGGAGCCATATGGAACAAGTACAAACGCTACTCAGGATGTCCTGTCGCGCATCTATCGCACCATCCGTTCATTAAATACCAACGAACAGGTGGTGTTTATACTGCATTACGTCGAAGGGTTCACTTTTGAACAAGTAGCTGAGTTTGAGCAAATATCCATCGCAACCGCAAAAAGACGCGGTCAAAAAGGGAAAGACACCTTTATCCAAAAATTACAGGGAGATTTGGAACTATCCCGCTTTTTGGAGGAGATCACAAATGGCTGATATGAACTTGAAGAAAATGGGGAAATGGATGAACGACCAGCTGGGTTCTCCAACCCACGAGGAAGTGATGGAGGAACGCCGGGCCTTTCTGGAAACGGTACAGCGGTCATCTTCTTCACCCTCACCGGTGCGCATCATTCGCTGGGCCGCAGCAGCGGCGGTTGTATTCGGTATTTCCGCATATGTTGCAATTTCACTTTTCACGCATTCGCCCTCCGACTCTCAGGTATCGGCAGGTGCTGAAAAGCCTGTTGTTCCAAGTGTCGCGGGATATAAAATGCACACAACTGATAACGGAGGCCAAACGATTGAGTTCGACAGCGGCAGCACATTTACCGTGCACGCTGGAAGTGACGCCGACATTACCCACAACACTGCCGAAGAGGTGCGACTGCTGCTGCATACCGGATACGTGGATTGCGCCATCAACGGCAACGGCTTCACGAAGTGGCACATCAACGCCGGAAGCTACACCGTGACCGTAACCGGAACTCAGTTCTCCGTTGACTGGACGCCCAAGGAAAATCATCTCGACGTTCGGGTAACCGAGGGTTCCGTGCTGGTCAGCGGCGGTAAACTGAATGCCGATGGCATCCGCTTATCCATGGGCGAAACTGTATCTGTCCGCCCGGACGCCGTGCGCATCGGCAAAGTAAACGACGGTGCATCTATTGACGAATCGCTCGCGCAGGCAGACGCACAAGACCTCGCTGCTTCCGCTCACTCGCGTAAGCATCAAATAAAAAACATCGTATCCAAACAGCTATCGTACAACCAGTTATGGTCCCAAAGCAAAAAGGCGCGCTATGCAGGCGACCATGATACCGCGTATCGTCTCCTGACCGAATTGCGCACACGCTTTGCAAACAAGCCGTATGCGAAACAGGCGGCTTTTATTCTCGGGCGCATCTGTTTGGAATCGCGGCAAGCGCCCATGGAAGCCAAGCAATGGTTTGAAACCTACCTGCAAAACACACCCGACGGCCCACTGGTTGAAGAATCGATAGGCCGGCTCATTCGCGTCTGCGACCAGTTACACCATCCGTGCGCCAGGCGGTATGCAAACCAGTATCTGTCTCAATATCCAAACGGGGTATTTGCAGAAATCGCTACATCTGTCATAGAATAAAATAGACACACCATTCAGAACTGTCCCAACAGGAGCGCGATACCGGGTGATGCGATTTTTTTTTCTTATAGTCACGATTGCTGCATTGTTATGCGCTACTGACGCACAAAGCCGCACCGGCACTCCCAAGCGTATTCTACTTCTCGATACCACGCCCTGCTGCACCGAACAGCACTGGGCAGCGGGAACAGACGAATTTATCAAAGAAATCGCATCGGTAGGCGCTCAGGTGATTATTGCCGAGGATACCCACACCGAATTGATAGATCACCGGGACCGCCTGCTGGACGCGTATAGTCAACTCACGACGGATGTCGATGTGGTTGTTCGGCTTGTTAAAAATGGTACAGAAGGCACTGCATACATCCTACTGTGGAATCGCAAAGAGCAACCTGTATTGCGCAGCTTACGGTTTGATAACATCGACCGACCTGAACAGTTATCGGTCTCGATTTTGCAAGTGGTGGAAGTAGTGGTCGCAGCGCTGACTGACATTCCCAAACCACCTCCGCAGCCGACCGAACAAACGAAGCCATCGCCGCAATCAATCGAATCTAAAACGACAACACCGATTGCCGCTGCGAACAACCAGCCGAAATGGAGCATCGACATCAGTCTAAACGGACTTTGGAGTCCCGGGGGCGTTGGGCCGCAATTGGGTTCAAGCATAGGCGTAAGCATTATTCCCTCCAACCAATGGCGACTGACGCTAGAAGGACTGTGGATTCCGGTGGTTGCGAATATCTCTGAGAATGACCTGCACGCATCTATCGACATGGCCATTATTCGCGGATACGGCTACGCCGCGCTTTCCTCCCGAAAAAAATTTCAACCATTCGTCGGAGTGGGTGGCGGCGCGGCGGCGGCCTGGACCAAACAGTTACACGCCGACACCGCTCTCAAGTCTCGAAAATGGGTAACCTATTTAGGCGTTTCGCTTTTGATGAAAATCGCACTTCATTCACATGTCAGCGCCGCATTCGGCATCAACGCCGGCATTCTGGCGCCGAAGTTCGACATTCAATTCGACGGTGAAAGGGTCGCCCACTGCGGCATGCCCTTGCTGGAAACAACGGTTCGCATCGGCAGCGAATGGTAAAAGTCGGTTGTTGCCAGTGGCTGTAGATGGGGATTACAGCCCTGATCATCCATCACATCTTTTTATGTACAGAAAATTGGGGAAAAGCATCAATAATCCCCCTTAAAAAGGGGGGAAGGGGGATGT
>JAFGXQ010000214.1 GCA_016936575.1 Deltaproteobacteria bacterium | reverse complement strand
CGTCACCGCAATCCGATTTCAGCTCATCGTTCTTTTTCATCGCAACGCCCCCTGTAATACCGCCGACCACGAGCGCCGCACCGCCCATGGCCAGTGAAACGATTCCTGCGTTTTTCAACGTCCTGGACGGTTTCTCCAGAACGGGCGAGTTGGATGCATCTTCATTTGCAGAGCTTGAAGGTTCTTCACTCGACCCTATAACGGGTTTTGCCACCTGTGACGGAGCATCTTCTGCGTCATTGCCGATTTGTATTTCTGCCTGCTCTCCCACACCGAGACGAATCTCCCGTTCAAAAATCGTCACACCGTCCCGCACTCCCGCAATCTGATGAATAATCCCCGCGGATACCCTTATCTTCCCAGGGAGCGGCAATATCCCTCGACGTACACCATCAATCATCAGCACCGTTCCATCCGTGCCGCGCACTTCCAACAGCCCGGTTTTCATGTGCAGATTGTTTATTTCATCTATCACCACCCTCTCGCGCTCTTCAGGAATCTCATCGCCGCCGAGTGCCAGATATTTTTCAAACGCCTCTACCGCCAGACCGTACTTTCTCGCAGCCGCATAGCTCTGTCCAATATTGAACTGGAGTTTCCAGTTCGGATACAACCGATCGGCTTCCACAAATTTGGCGGCAGCTTCTTCGTACTTTTCCTGGTTGTACAGTTTCGTGCCTTCGACAAACGCTTCCTGGGCCTGTGTCTCGCTGTCTGCCGAAATCACCGGTTTTCCGGCAAATCCGCTAAGGATAGCCAACGCGCCTAATAAATATTTCAACTGTTTCATTCACGTTTCCTTTGGTCGTCGCTTTCAGCGACATCCTAATGTTCACGTGCTAAAATACAACAGAAGTTTTCAAAAAAAACACAAAAATGCGCTGGAGTCACAATCGAAGAATCAATTCTGAACACAGCGCAGAGAATAGGCATCCAGCTTCGATGCGGAATTATAGGCGCCAAGATTAAACCGATCATCGCCCAGATGGTATACTTTCGAAGTAGTGCTGCCGGATTCCTGAGAAACGAAAAAAAGCCCTCGAAACCCGTTTCCTCCCACAGAAAATGGTGCCCAGTCGAAGTTGTTTCCAAAGGGGCCATCGTCTTCATCGTAATACCACATCCCCCCAGCCAGTCCGTTAAACCCGAATAAATCCGTCCCCGGACCACCGATGCCTTCGTTGTCCCCCCATCCAGATGACGACTTCAAATCGTATCCGACGCAGTTCTCCGTCATGGTGCCGCTGCTGTCGGTGGGGCCGCAAGAGGCAGTGCCGTTACTCCCCACATACGAACTTACATCGCCCCATTCGTCGCCGTCCGGCACATGCCAACCTTCGGGACAAATACCCTGATGATTTTCGGCGGCAATGAAGGATGTACTATTGTAGCTATACGCGAGCCCCATCATCTCTGCCCATTGGTACAACGCACCGTAGGTTTCACAATACGCCACATCATCATCGAAACAGAATTTTTCATCCACTCCGTCATCCGTGGCATCCCAGTGTGCATCTACCTGCTCACCGTAATTCAGATTTTCAGACATCCATATTTGATTTCCGATTACAACACATTCGTACACATGATTGTCTCTTGAATCGCAAAATGTTCCCTGATCCCCATTCTGTGTTGCCGTGCAGATTTCAACACAATCGTCGGTATCGCTATCCGAATCAGCGTCCGTATCGCTATCGCTGTCCGTGTCGCTATCGCTATCAGAATCCGTATCTGTGTCGGCGTCGCTGTCGCTGTCCGAATCACTATCCGTATCGCTGTCGCCGTCACCATTCGATTCAGGATTGGTATGCGTGTTGCTGGTGCTGCAAAACGTTAGGTAAGGAGAAATCAACAACAATATCATAACAGTATAGTTTTTCATGATATGCCTCCATAGATGTTGACCGTTGCCAACATCTATGGATTCGCACTGGAGGGAACCGGTAAAAACCTTTCAGAGTGGCAGCGCAGTAGAGCGAAAATGAACAGCTTCTGTAGAAACCTGTCCTGACTGTACCTATTCGTGTCGATAACTGTCCGCCAGATGTGTCGCCAGGTCACTTCGTAGCTTCGGCAGATGAGAACGGAGCGTCTCCATTTCGACGAGCCATTCACTATAGGAGAGCGTCGGTTCAATCTGCATGACCGAATCAATCTGTGCCTGCCAGATATCGAGTATAGAGTTCAAATTCTCCAAGGTAAACTGAGTCTCCATGAACGTGGTCCCGTGGGAAACGAAGTCATCCCAGTACATCGAGGCAAGAATTGAAATAAGCGGGTCACACCCCGGAGCGACAAAAGTATTTGACGCGGGCCCCTCCTCCGGCGGCCCAATAGTTTCGGCGATTGTATACATACCACCGAACATTCCACTTGGACATTCATTGGGAATCACATTCCATCCGGGTACCGGCGTGGTAATTCCCTCGTCCGGGTTCGGAGCAAAATATCGGTCGTATTCCCAGAATGTTTTGTCCAGATCCCACGGTATGAGCAGCCACTGTCCGGACTCTCGATGGTACCAGTAATAGTTGTGATTGGCTCCCCAATAGAATGAGAGCGGTCCGTCCCAATTATGGATGGCGCGATCAACCACCAAAAATTTCAGCATTTCGTCAACATTCACATACGGGAACAAATTCTGATCAATATTGTCAGCCGTCACCGCGGTCAGCGCTTCATTGAACTCAATAAAATCAGAGATGTCCGGGTTGTCTTCGGGCTCGTCATTGGTTTTCAGCGCATCCCAGACGTCGTCTGCGGAATCGATTTCGCTGCTTGGCCATATTTCTTTGAACAGGTTACCGTCGCCTGCACCGGGAAATCGATTCGCAGTAAAACGCCCGTCAACGTTTTCAACCGCTTGAAAGATGCCCAGATACGTATCGTTCACATAGACCTGTGCCGGAACGGAACGAGGCGCAACCAATCCAATCGCGCGGAACAGATGATAACCCAGTCGTTCATGCATTTTTGTAAGATCTGCGCTCATTGAGTGAAGATTGATTTTCTTCATTTCTTTGAAGCGAAGTGTGTCATCAAATTCGGTAAAATCCAGTTTCATCGAGATCTTCTGACAATGCCCGTCCCACAGCCGTGTCCCCATGCTCCAGCATGAATCCAGGGAATATGACCCCTTCAGGCGAACCCCGATATTATTCCACGTTTGTCCATCCACTTCCAAATCTGCACTTACATACTCCTCATCAACACCCTCTTCCTGCAGATGTGTCCAATCGTCAGCGGCCATCGTCAAACGGTAGATGCGAATCGTTCCCTCATCAAAAACCCATTGACTTGATTCAGTTATATCCGTATCGGCGTCCGTATCAGTGTCGGTGTCTGCGTCGCT
>JAFGXQ010000213.1 GCA_016936575.1 Deltaproteobacteria bacterium | reverse complement strand
ATAGGACTTATATATAGGACTTATGAGACCTATAGGACTTATATATAGGACTTATGAGACCTATGGGTCTTATACTCACTGGACGCATGCTTCCTATCATTTGTTTGACCATGCGCCATTTACTGCGTTTCACATCGACGACTTTTCCAATGATGTCAGCGGTGCGAACTCGGTGAATCTGATCGCCGTTGTCGCTGCTGAGCAGTAAAAATGATTCTCCGGAGCGGTAGCTTTTGTGAATGACCCGATGCAGCACCGGTGCGTTATCAGTGGTGCAAAGCAATACATCGCCGAGCTTCACTTCACTGAATATCACCGCTCCGACGGTAACCTGTTCCCGGTCGCCGATATCGGGCAACATGCTGAATCCGCGGGAATAAAACCGAAACAGACCGCCTCGTCGAACAACTTCGGACGCCAGGTCTACCAACAGTGTTGCAGATACGGTTTTCTTTTTCATTCAGTCAAAAATCCTAATGCATTCAGCGATCGTTCATCCGGTGTGAACCCGAAATCATAACAGGGTATCATTCCGGCCACGGCAGCGGCGTTATCCAACGCAAACTGCAACGCGGGTTCTCTGGGCCACCCGGCCAGAAAACAATTGGCAAACAGTTGCGATACGGCGGCTGAACCGCTTACGGGTTCGATTATACACGAGGGGGCCTGAGCCAAAAAATAAATGGCGGCAATGGGGGCAGACGCGGCAGCCATGAATTGCGGCTCCCCGTTCCAGGGCGTTCCGTAGGCCCGGTATGAATCGCCATCTGCTCGAATAATAATGCGATCATCCGACAGAATGGTGCCGATTCCGGCATTGGCGAACACGTGGGCGAATGTGCTTTTACCGACACCCGATGTGCCCATGAACAGATGGGCCGCGCCGTCAATTTCAACTCCCAGTGCGTGCACCAGCAGTCCCCGTGATTTAAGTAGTAAAAAATTGGTCCAAATCTGAAACAGCGGTTCTTCCAGCGCGAAATGCGGCCCCGCGGTATGCATTTGCGTTTCATCGAGAAACACCTGGCCCCGAGTGAAATCGTCGTTCAATGCAAGTACCTGAAACAACCTTTTTTCTGCTCCCGCATGCATACAGATGGCGATGCCGCCGTTATCTGCTTCGTGAACCCGCCAGGTGAGCGTTGAATCGAAAACGCATTCACCGTATTGCGGTCTATTCGGCGTCACGCCGCACTGCACCTCTCCGTCACCATCGCTGCGAAACGGTTGCAACGGCGAAGGCAGGTGTGTTGCCAAGGGTGTGTCCAAGGCAAATGAAATATCACCAATTGAAAGAAACACGATCTAACTACCCGGTGCTCTGCAAAATCCGGAGTCACATGCGCCGAATGTGCCGACTCCTCCGGGTGTCTTACATAACCCCATCAACGCCTGCTCCACCTCGATTTCCGCAAAGCGAATCGAAGGCGTTACATACGGCTCTTTCCCACTGCGCTGAGAGTTGCTTTGTTGCTGGCTGTTTTTACTGGAAGTCATCTGTAAACCTTCTAATGCCCCCTTCCATATTATCCGGATTTGTCGCGATATCCAAGGAAGAAATTGCAAAGGCATCAAAAAATTATACCGGTGGGCGATTATCAAAATGACCCCCACCTGGTCGAAACTGCTACACTTTTTCCTTTTTTTCACCGGCGGCGGCCCGGGCGCGTGCCACCTGGCAGTAAAAATCCTCTTTTTGCGTGGGAAATGGGTCTCCGCAGGCGGCGGTGCCGGGGCAATAGGAACACCACGGCTGCAGCTCGCAGGTGCTGCAGAGGGCGTCCGGCGGAAATATGGGGGGCGGAAATGTGCCCAGTTTGTCCCAGGCCTGTGCCAATGTGTGGTCCGCCAGTGACACCGAAGGGGTTCTCAGCGACACACACTGTTGCATATTGCCCAGAAAGTCCACATGAAAGCCCCGATGACCTGCGCCGCACACAGGCATAGACGGATTCGGCGAATGCGCGAACTGTAATTTTTTTCGAGACGCGTCGCGCGATTTTTCGGATGCCATCTCAATGTTCACGGCGCATCTCGGTGACATGCGAAATTCGGTCGGGGCGGTATTGCGCAATACATCGGGGGTGACTGCCGGATCATAGACAATCTCCAGCCCGCGGGCCTCTGCAAACGTGTTCATCGCATCAATCGATGCAAGCACCGGAGACAACAGCACGGATTTTAAAGAAACGTGAATTCCGGCATGAAGCAGTTTGTCGATATTTTGGGTCACTTTTTCAAATGCGCCGTGTACGCCGGTGATTTCCCGATAGTGAGATTCATCGCCGCCGTACAGGCTGATTTCGACCGCCCGGGGCGGCATGCACCGAAACTGCTGAATCAATTGATCGGTCAGTAGAAAACCGTTGGTCAGCAGAGAAATCCAGAATCCCTGCCTGTGGGCGAATTCGTGAATCTGCGCGTAATCGTTTCGCAGTAGCGGTTCTCCTCCGGTGAACCCTACCGATACACATCCGAGCGACGCCGCTTCAGATAATATTCGACATATCATGTCGTACGGCATCTGTCGGGGATTATCGCGAAGGGATCCCATGTAACAATGGGTGCATCGAAAATTGCACCGGGCAACCAGTTCGATGGTCATTCCAACGGGAATTCGCGCTTCGGCGGTTTTTTGGGTCAGCCATTGCCGAAATTCATCTGCAGTCTGGGTGAGAATGGCCATGAACGCTCCACCCGACGGCTACGACACGGTCTCCACCGCCATGAAGGAAAGCAAATCCGAAATCAGCTGTGTGGTGTCGAGCATCGCCTGTTCAATAGATACCTCGAATTGGGTTTCCATCGCGGCGGCCAATCCGCGCACATCTTTGTTGCCGTCGATTTGCAGCCATAAAAAGGAAGCGGTTCGATTCAGGGTGTACACCCCGGACGGTTGTTTCGGATCGGTGCGCACCGGCACCAGCAACACCTCACCGCCCACCTGCCGGTACGCGACCCGGTTGCTGTGACGAAATACGTCGAATTCATTCACCTGTGGTTGTTGCTTCACCATCCCGGGATACTACGACCATCTGCAACGAATGAACAGCCCTTTTCGCGATGGAATGCGGGTATACCGGTGTACTGCAGCAATTGCCGAATATTCTCTGACGATTCCTTAAACAACGATGCTGTTTTTCTTATTTTAATTTATATCCAGCGTGGTACCCTTTCGCCCCAATACGCATAATCAGATAACGACCGGTGGGGGCGCCCGCCACGTATGGATACCTATGAAAACACCCAAGCCAATCAAGCTTCTGGAATTTGCAGTCTATCTGCTGATTCTCGTGTTGCCGGTAATCGTGCTTCACTGGCTGACGCCGTTCCAATCGGACATCACCATCGGTAATGACTACGGAATCTTTCCGATTCAACAGCAGATGGAACTGAATTACTCGCAGGAAAAAGGAACGTTTCCGTTGTACACACCCGGGTTTGCAGAGGGCCGCTCGCAGGCGGCGCTCACCATGGGTCAGCTGTTTCATCCAATCAGTCATCTGGCCAGAATGACGCCCGGCTACTGGGACGGCGATGCGCTTACCATCAACACGATGTACAAATTTATCGGCCTCGCGATCACCCATCTGGTGCTGTTTATTTTTTTGCGGCGGCTTACGCTGGGTATCGGACCGGCGCTGCTGCTATCGTTTGTGGCGGTGTACAATATGCGCATGCTCGATTTGTTTCGGTACGGTGCCTCGCTCGAAAATTATCTCGGTTATCTGCTGCTTTGCGCTTCGATGGGATTTTTATTTGTCGAAAAAAACAGAAAGCCAGCCGCGGTGGCGGCCGTCATTTCCACCTACCTGCTGATTTGCGGAGGCCATCCGCAGATGATGTATCTGGGAATGCTGGGCGCGGGGCTGTTTACGATGCTGTTTCCGTTTTGTGTGGCGGCGCTGATTCCCGAGCTGAAAGAGCAGCTGCACGCCAAACCGCTTCTGCGCTATTTCGGCTGGGCAGCGGCAGCGATTGCGCTGGGTATTCTGCTTTCGTCGCCGTATATTTTTTCGTTCTATTTTGAATTCATCGCTGACAATGCCCTGCGGGTCGGACGCGAATATGAGTGGTCCCTGGCATACCAGGACACCATCGGCGGTGCGCTGAACAGCCTCTTTCTACCGGTGCATGCCGATGTGCACGGCGCCTTCGGCAGTTCTCCCCTGATTGTGCTGGTGCCCCTGATTCCCCTGGCGTTCATTCTGGGCATTCGCGTGCCGGTGGGCGTGGTGGTCACATCCCTCTTGTGTATTCTGATTTTTCTTGCCTCCACCGGCGATGCCACGCCCATTCACTACGGTTTCTGGAAGTATGTTCCCCTGGCGCAAACGTTCCGGGTCCCGGGGCGGCTGACCATGATGCTGCCCGCCCTGCTGATGCTGGCCATGACCTGGCTGTTCGCGCCGGTGCAGAAAGATGCGTTGTACAACCGGTTTTCACTGCCGTTCAATCGTCTGCTGCTTCCGGCCCTGGTCGCGGTGATTTTGTATTATGTGTATCACAACAGTCTGCTGGCAGAACTGCCGGAACCCAGCCGCTACACCCCCACTACGATTGTGGGCGAGAAGATGCGCGACCGCGCATTGCTTGAGGAGCTGCAGAATGTGGCCATGCCCCGTGCATATCAGTTGGGCTTCATTACGCTGATTCTCTCGCTGCTGTACGCGGTTCACATTAAATGGAAGCCGCAGCTGTGGAAGGGGATACTCGCGGTGCTGCTGATTGCCGCAGTTGTCACTCAGGTCACCACAGAGCTGCGCTACGGCACCTGGCAAAAAGCAGTGACGCCCTCTAAAACCCTGACTCAGATGGATGAAGAAAAAGAAAAGGCACTCACGTTCAGCGGGTCGCCGGGTTTCGGTATGGAATCGCCCCAGGTCACCACCCAAATGGAAAAATCGATTCTTCCGGTGCAGATGTCTCAGTTTTACCGCCGGTATGTGACCGCTTCTTCTCAGGAAGACGCGTACGCGCAGATTCGGCTGCATCGTCGCAGCAATGTGGCGGTGGTGGAGGGGAAGGCGCCCGAGGCAGCCACCGAGACGTCGGGGATTGATCGCGTGACACTGACAACGGCCACATTTAATAAAGTGACATTTCAAGTGGACGTGAATGCAGCGGGTGTGCTGACCTTTGAGCAGCCGTTCGACGGTCGCTGGCGGGCCATGGTGGATGATGCGGATGTATCTGTTCTGCGGGTAAACGGCATTGAAAACGGTGTGCTGCTCACATCGGGACAACATGAGATCACTTTCTGGTATCGCAGCGCCGCCACCTGGACCGGCGTGTTGGTTTCGCTATTGGTTGCGTTCGGTATTGCGGCCGGGTTCCTGTTTGTGTGGCTGCGCGGAAAAAAACGCATCCCGGTCATCGCCGCTGCCGGGCTGTTTTTTGCCGGGCTGTTCATCTGTTTCATCAGCCATTTATACAACGGCGAAAATCTCAATACGCAGTTTAGATGGGATAGCGGCATGTTCAGCAGTCCTGATAATGTGGCGTTCGGCAAACCCACTGCCATGTCGTCCATTCGGTCCAATCAGATGCCGTATTTCTATTACAGCGGATTGGCCGTGGATGGAGACGTCACCGGTCGCGGTTTCGTTACCAATCCCGGCGCCCAGCGTCCCTGGTGGCAGGTGGATTTGGGCGAGGTGAGAAATGTCGGCGTGGTTCGAATTTACAACGCCGCATCTCTGCTGCGGCATCGGCCGCTGAATGTGTTGACCGCAACCGACGGCGGGTTTCAGGTAAGCCGCACCGTCAGCGATATTCCGCGGGGGCGAGTGATGGAATTGGATTTGCAGGGAACCGCAGCGCGGTACATTCGGCTGCAGTCCGCCGGACGGGGCACGTTTTCACTGCCTGAAGTAGAAGTGTACGAATACAAGGGGCCCGTGATTGCGCCCCTCACCGACGAAACCGACCCCACCGGGAATCTCCGCCATCAGCAGGGGCAGAATACCCGATAGTGATAGAAACGAATTTGCCGATACCACGCAGTTGCGTGCCGATACTTATCAGCTACATTTTGTTAAGATGAAACGCTGGTACCAATCAATCGTTGCGCCATATGAAAAAGAGGAGTTTGCCATCCGGCTGCAGGCGAGATACCTGCGTCAGATTAGCATGATGCTGCTGCTGGCCATGCCGGTGTTGTTGATTTCCAACTTTTGGATGCATGGACCGGTTCCCGTCATTCAGATTCCCATTGCAACGCTTTGGCTGATTTCACTTTCTGTCACGTTGATGATGCGACGAGGGTATATATCCATGGCCGGCAACACCATACTGTGGTCATTTTTGCTTTTGTTGTGGGCGGTGATGTTCGGTGATCCCAGTCCAACATCGATCGTACGAGTTGATACCATTGCGTTTGCGTTCGCGGTTCTGGCCATCGCCCCGTTGATGACATTGTCTCGTCGCTATCAGCTGTGGCTGGTTCACGGCGTGAATTTTGTGTTTTTTACAGGGTTCTGCGTGTTGGAGAAGTACCGCGGCACAATGTCTTCGCTCGAAATGAAAGACTACATCATCGATGTGTCCACCTCGCTGATTTTTCTGGCCGTGATTTCCAACGCGATTTTCACCGTGAACCAGCGATCGATGAACAAGAGCAAGCGCGAGATGAAACGACTCCAGGAAACCAAACTGCTGTTGAATCAAACCATTGATGCCATGCCGTCGATAGTGTTCAGCATCGATAAGGCAGGCCGCGTGACCGGCTGGAACCACATGGCGGCAAATATCTGCGGATATACGAGAGAAGAAGCATTGGATCGCGTGTTCACCGAGGTGTTTTCTCTGGCGCCGTTCGCGCATGACGACATCTGGAACACTGCCCGGGGTGAAGAGATGGTGTTGCATAAGAAAATGGGGTTGAACCCGGTTCGACCTGATGCGCACTACAACCTGACCATCTATCCCCTGGTTTTGGGGGAACCCCGCGGCGCGGTGGTGCGCATTGACGACATCACCGAACAGGTCAATCTCGAAAAAATGATGGTTCAAACCGAGAAGATGCTTTCTGTGGGGGGGCTCGCTGCTGGCATGGCCCATGAAATCAACAATCCGCTGGCGGGGATTTTACAGAACCTGCAGGTGTTGCAGAATCGGTTTTTAGCCGACGTTCCCAAGAATACGGAAGCAGCCGACAAGGAGAACCTGTCGCTGACCCATCTGGCGACGTACATGGAGAAACGCCGTATCAACGAGTTGCTGTCGGCGATTCAATCATCGGGGCAGCAGGCCGCCAAAGTGGTGGAGAATATGCTTTCGTTTGCCCGAAAGGAATCCGGCGTCCCTGTACCCACAAACGCAAAAAAGCTGGTTGAAGATACATTGGACCTGGCGCGAAGCGATTATGACCTGCGACGAAGCTATGATTTTAAAAACATTGAAGTTGAACTTCATATCGATGCCGATGTGCCGGAATTTTTCTGTCACTCGAGCATGATTCAGCAGGTGTTGCTCAATATTCTGCGCAACGGCGCCCAGGCCATGTCGGCAGTCACTGAAAATCCCAAATTTCAAATTCGTGTTTTCCAATGCGATAACCAGGTGGTTTTTCAGATCAGTGACAACGGCCCGGGAATTCCCGCCGAGTTCCAATCGCGTATTTTCGAACCGTTTTTCACCACCAAAGATCCGGGACAGGGTACGGGCCTGGGGCTCTCGGTTTCGTATTTCATCGTCACCGAATCCCATGAGGGAACGCTTTCGGTGGAGTCGCAACCGGGGAACGGCGCTACGTTCACGATTGCGCTGCCCATCAGCGGACATTCGGCTGCGGTGCTTGTCTGATACGTTTAAAAATCAGACGTGTTTTTCGAGCAGCCAGCGGCAGAATCGACGCATACCTTCTTCAATGGGTACTTTGGGTGCGTACCCGATGATTCGCTGCGCTTTCGATACGTCGGCAAAGGTAATCGGTACATCCCCGGCCTGATTGGGAAGCTGGTCGATAATCGGAGTGATGTTCAGACCATTCGCGATCAGTTCAATCAGTTGCTTCAACGACGTGGTTCTTGATCCACCCAGATTCAGCACTTCAAAACCGTTGCAGTTTTCTGTGGAGGCGGTCACTCCGTCAATAATGTCGTCAATATAGGTATAGTCGCGACAGGATTCACCGTTGCCGAACATTTTAATGGGCTGGTTTTCCAGCATCTGTCGGGCAAACAGATGAATGGCCATCTCCGGGCGCTGCCTGGGTCCGTACACGGTAAAAAAACGCAACAGGTGCATGTGAATGCCGAAAAGATGGTGAAAGGAATAGCAGATGGCCTCTCCGGCTGCTTTGGTGGCGGCGTAGGGGGAAATCGGATGCATGATGTTGTCGCTTTCGCGAAACGGCACTTCGGTGCGGCCGCCGTAAACAGACGAAGAAGACGCGAAAACAAATTTGCGAATATCGTGCCTGCGGCATTGCTCCAGTAAATTTACCGTGCCCTCCAGGTTCACCTTCTGGTACAGCTGCGGATCTTGAATAGACGGGCGAACCCCGGCATAGGCCGCCAGATGAACCACCGCGTCAAACGGCGTTTCAAACAGGGTGTCGAGCAGCTTGGTGTTCAGAATGTCGCCTTCCACCAGCGTGTAGTCGGGCGACTTGAGGGCGGTGAGAATATTGTCGCGTTTGATTTTCGGGTCGTAAAAATTGTTGAAGTTGTCGAGGCATACCACCTGATGCCCCCGCCCCAACAATCGTTCACATAAATGGGAACCGATAAATCCGGCGCCTCCTGTAACAAGTATTTTCATACAGCGTGTTGTATCAGATTAATTCGTGCGGGAAAACAATAACCGTTGTCAGACAGCGCGAAGCGGCCCCGGGGTTTCCACATATTCGGGGTTCACGATACGGTTGTCTTCGTCGACCAGCACCACAGTGGGTTCGTAATTTCGGAGTTCCGCCGCATCATAGGTGCCGAACGTACAGATGATCACGAGATCTCCCGGTTCGTTCTGATGCGCGGCCGCACCGTTGATACACACCACCCCTGAGCCGGACGGCCCTTCCAGCGCGTAGGTTTCGATACGGGTACCCCGAGTCACGTTCCACACGTGTACATGCTCGTGGGGCAATATATCCGCGGCGTGTAATAAATCAGCGTCGATGGTCACGCTGCCTTCATAATCCAGATCCGCATGGGTTACCGTCGCTCGATGAATTTTGGATTTGAACATTGTTCGCTGCATGAATGGTCTCCTTTGCTGCTTTTAACGTGTCGTTCCGCACAGTTACAGATACAACCGTCCAAGCTGCTTCCCCCTGCAAACACGGCCTATATAATGCTTAAAAACAAATCGTGCAAGCTGCGCGTTTTTTACGCAGGAAACCCGATGTTTTTTTACCCTCCAAGCATTTGACTTTTCAGTGTCACTTAACTACATTTCCAAGCCACATTGACTTGGGAAAGACCACAACAACCAGTTTAAGGAAGACTACCATGGAATTAAAAAGACTCGACAATGACGATCTCCTCACAATTTTAGGCACTCTGAACGAGTTCGCGGAAAGAGAGCTGCCATTTGAGAAACGAACCAAATGGGACGAAGAGGATGTTTGTCCTGAAGAAATCGTAAAAACCATGCTCAGCGAGGATGTGGGCCTGCACCTGGTATTCATTCCCGAAGAGTACGGCGGGTTGGGCGGCGGTGCTTATGATGTATATCGTCTTTCTTGTGAATTCGCCAAAAAAGACGTGGGTGTTGCCACATCCATGCTGGCAGTTGCGCTGGGAACCGACCCCATTCGTGTGGGCTGCACGCCGGAGCAAAAAGAAAAATGGATGACCCGCATCGCTGAAGAGGGCCTTATCGTAGCCTATGGTGTGACCGAACCCGAAGCCGGTTCCAACGTGGAGAGCCTGAAAACCAAAGCCGAACGCATCACCGACGCCGACGGCAACATCACCCACTATAAAATCAATGGTGTTAAGCAGTTTATTTCCAACGGTGGAATTGCCGACCTGTACACGATTTTGGCCAAAACCCCGGACGGCCCCACCTTCTTTGTGGTTGAACGCACGACCGACGGCATTGAACCCGGCAAGCAAGAAGAGAAACACGGCATTCGTCTTTCCAACACCTCTCAGGTGATTCTCGAAGATTGTGTGATTCCCGCCGAAAATATCGTGGGCACCAAAGAGGGCCAGGGTATCAAACAGTCCAATGAAGTATTCGGTTTCACACGTTTGATGGTGGCAGCGTTCGGGCTGGGCGGCGGTCTTTCCGCACTGGAAAAAGCGATTGCCTACTCCAAAGAACGTAAACAGTTCGGTGATTATCTGTATAAGAAACAGGGGTATACTCATAAACTGATTGTTCCCAACGCGGTTCGTCTGGCTGCTGCCCAGGCATATATCGAGTACGTGGCGGAACTGCTCGATTCCAGCGATGAAGATCGCCAAATCGAGGGATCGGTTGCGAAATTCTTTTCGACGGAATCGGGAAACAAGGCCGCGGAAGATGCCATTCAGGCGCACGGCGGGTACGGATACTGCAAAGAGTACGAAGTTGAAAAAATTAAACGCGACGTGCGTATTCTCACCATTTATGAGGGAACCAGCGAAATTCAGCAGAACATCATCGGTGTATTCCGCATGCGTCAGGTGGTCAAAGGAAAAGGCCAGTTCTATGCTAATTTGGTTGAGGGCCTCGACGCGATGACTGATGTGAAAGGCGACCTGGTTGCCAAAGCCGCGAAGTTCCTGGATGCTGCAGCATATGCCGCGTTCAAAAACAAACTCTCCCGCGAGCAGCACATTGTTTTCGAGATGGCCACCAGCATGGCCGAAGTGGAAACAGCGGTTCAGCTGTGCAAAGCCGCAGCCAAAGAGAGTGATCAACTGAAACAGGCAGAGGCGCGCATATGGGCGTCAGAAGTGGCTGTCAGCGCTCCCACTCGTTTACTCAAAGCATTCAAGGCGTCTGGAAAAATTTCAGATGACCTGATGAAGGAGCTGGCTGAGAAAGCCGATATCGCCGGTGCCATCGACGGCAACGCCGGCGCCATCGATGACATGAATCTGGTCGCGGAACTGCTTGTTCAGGATTAGATTATTGACTCTAAAGATGCCTACGCAGGGGTCGCGTCCTCCATTTTAACCGTCACAATCCGGTAATTGCTACACATATGTTCACCAGAACGACTGCGATATGTGTCATTTTCGACGCAATTTAGCTTTGTATTTGACATCGGAACAAATCCATTTTAACTTTCTAGCTGCGTTCCCACAAAAATTGTGGTATCGCGAGAAACCTGTCAAGTATCGAAAGGTTCGTAAAGGTGTGGCAAGGCCCACCGCAAAACTGTCCGAAGTGTTCCCCCGTCGAGTATTTATTCGCAAGTTCAATTCGGCACATATGAGTTTTTTCAAACGGCTGGCAAGACGCGGTCGTTTATACAGGGGCATTGAGAAGCCCGGATGGAGAGAAAAATGAATAAGATATTCGTCGGAAGCCTATCTTGGAACACAACCGACAGCGATCTGCACGCTGCCTTTGAAGGATTCGGATCCATTACCGAGTCTAAAGTGATCTCAGATCGCAACACCGGCCGCTCTCGCGGATTCGGCTTCGTTACATTCGAAGCAGCTGAATCCGCAACCAAGGCCATTGAAGAAATGAATGGAACAACACTTGACGGTCGTGCAATCACCGTGACCGAAGCCAGAGAAAAACGTCGCGAAGGCGGCGGTGGCGGCGGTGGCGGTGGTCGTCGTGGTGGTGGTGGATTCGGTGGTGGCCGCGGCGGTGGTCATCGCGGTGGAAACCACGGTGGATTCGGCGGCGGTCGTGACAACGACTGGTAGATCGATAGCCAATTAATGAAACGAAAAGGCGGTGTCTTCGGACATCGCCTTTTTTATTGGCAAAAACAAGCGAGTCCTGCATGCTTCGGCTATGCGAACATTCCTTATTTTTTTTACGGTTCTTTCTTGTTGTATCTGCGGT
>JAFGXQ010000019.1 GCA_016936575.1 Deltaproteobacteria bacterium | reverse complement strand
TAGTTAGCGACATATTGCATTCTACTGTCTCCAAAATCATGCCATCGTCAGTAACATCGATCCCTATTCCGTTCTCAACAAAAACATTTCCCAGGAAAAAATAGTTGCTTTCTGTCAGGTTGCGATGCACATGCATTGCCACATTATTGTTGTGCAAATACGAATCTTCGACAGAAATACTACTTGTATAATCCAGCCGTATTCCTTCTCCATTTTCAAAAATCTCCACACCTGAAATAGAAACATCATGAACGCTTTCTACTGTAATCGCATCTTCTGAGTCAGAAACTGTCACATTTATGATCTGGCCCCAATTGGATCGAAACATAATTGCTTTCTCAAAATTGTTGAGAGTACAATTCTTCACTGTAACGTTTAATGGTTGATACCACTCTGCTCCGACGTTGATCCCTGTCCCCAAGGCTTCGTTCATTGGAGATGAAGAAATGGCATGATCATCACACATAAAAACGACATCTTTCCGCTGAATATCAATACAATTTTGAGTTGGATCTGCCAAGAAAATATCGGAAGACAAAACAACTTTATCGTTAACTTCATCCGCCAATTTCGCGTTGCAGTCAGCACACGAATCACACGTCGCTGTTTCAGCGAACGTCGGAATCGAGACAAAAGAGCAAATCAAAAAAATAAATATCACTTCTTTTAACTTCTTCATAACTAGAAACCTTCCAAAAGCCAGACACACTCTTTGCGTGCCATAGAAAAAACCTTCAAAGCTCAAAAGCAATAAATCAGCTCCCTATTGTTTCGCCGCAAATGAGCATTATCCTGTCAAGCGGCTTTACGCACCATGTTGTCCTTTGTCCTTGCAAAACTCGGAAAAAGAAAAATCATAAAAAAACGTAACCGATACTTACTGCTCCAGTATAATTATAAACATTTACTGATAAATAAATGAACAACCAAATCCAAATGCCTACACGAAATAAGTACGAATATTTCGTTTATTCGCATACCTATGCCATATCAACAAAAAAAATATTATTACTAACCCATACGCTTTTTTAATTACCAACTGATATAAAAATCATTTCAGAAAACGGTAGGCGTGAATAGCAAAGATTATTCCGCACAAATGTTTTATGCATCGTATCTACAAAATAATTTGAAATTTAGGAAAACAAATTGCGAATGGAATGTTTGAATAAAAACACTATCAGTCTCACATTCCCAGTGAAATAACAGGAGCGCCGCCATCCAGCCAGAACCAGCCTACTTCGCAATAATCTGTTACTCCGTAACTCGGCGCACATACGCGACCAACGCAATTGCTCATGTTGTCACATACCGACCCTGGTGTGCACACCCCGGGCGTACAGGTTTGTGTTTCGCAGGTATATCCGGTACCGTAGTAACTTTCACAATCGGCGGTATCCGTGCAGGCATATCCGGTCGATGTACCGTCAGAATATACACAAACCGAATCACAATCGGTATTCTCCGAGCAAGAATAACTCGTCAGTGAACACTCGCCAATGCATGTGGATTCCGCCGTGGCCTCGTTACAAGACACACCATCATTGTACCCACCTACACAGGTTGCGGCGCAATCCATATCGCCGGAACACACGGTTCCACCTTCCCTGCACGTGCCGGTGCAATCCGAATTGACAGAACACTCGTTTCCATTTGCACAAGTACCCATTAAACAGTTTCCACTTTGACACTCCATGTCTGAATAATACGAACCGGCGTCATAATCCGCACTGCAGACTTCACCGTTCGCAACGGGAGCTGCGCAAATCCCCAAATAGGTCTCGGTCGCAGTCGACTCGGTCGTCTTGCAATACAGCGTTGCGGCACATTCCGACGAATTGTTACAAACACCACCGGCAGCCACATCCGGTGTACACACATAGTCCATCAGATTTTCGTCATATGCACAATGCAGTTCTTCCATGCAATCACTATTGGACACACACGGCAAACCGACCGTTGCGGGATTCTTACATTTCAGGTTGGCTGCACAAAACGCCTGGCCGGCGCAATCATAATCGTGGAGACAGTCTCCGCCGACTGCGACCTGCCCCTGCAGCATATCCGACACTTCATCGCATTCTGCCCAGGCTTCCCAATCGACTTCTTCATAAGGAAAGCAAACACCACTAGGCGCCAACATCCGCTCCAGACATCGGCCGAACTGCTCCGTATTGAGTCTTGCTCGCCCGTCTTCGATAGAATCAATATGAGCAGCATAGGTGTTTTCACAAATCAACTGCACATCTTTGCGACATTTCTTTTCATCGGTTGTCAATTCAAGTCCGTACTTGTCCTCAATCTCTGCGCCCACGCAACACTGAAATGAATTGTGGCAAACCACTTCGGCCATTTCGCTGCAGGCGTTGTCCTGAGTGGGTGAAATGCTTACTTTCAGATCGTCTTCCTCCTTACACCCTGCTGTGTTCAGCATCGCAACAGCGAGTAATCCTAAGAAAAAAAGCTTCCAATGATTCATTGTAATCCTCCAATGCCGGTTTCTACAGTCCTTGCCGGCTCTGTCCCCAAAGGGGAATACACTATACTACGAAGTGACCCGAAAAATAACCGCCAGCTCCGTATTGTTCAATATCTTGCGTTCCTAGAAAATACCGCACCTATTTCATTATGGTCAAGGAGTTGATACAGAATAATTAAATATTTATTCAATATTCTCTTTTTTTTGAAAAAATGCGGTTCAGATATTGACGAATTTTTCCAGATTCGCTCTAATTGACGAAATCAATATATTTCAAAAAACACTGTCTAGCTGACAGGAATCAAAGCTGACTAGTGTAAAATAGGGAACCACTTAGTCGATTTAGGAGTCTATCAATGAAGTCAAAAAAAATTCGATGGCATGAGCGAGCATTCTTTCTATACATCGCTTCAGCGGCAATAACGGTGCTGCTTTTCTCAGCGTGTAAGGAAGAAGACAAAGACAAAGATCCCGTCGTTTCAGTGACCGACACAAATCTCTGCAAAGAAATCTCAGAGGTTATGTGTGACAACATCTTCAAATGCTGTACCGGTGCTGAAATTGAAGAAAACTTCGGGATTAAAATTACAAACAGCGAAAGTGATTGCCGTCGAGACATTCAACTCGTTTGTGAAAAAGATTTGGCTGAGTTGACCAATTCCATCGAAGCCGGACGGGTTTCCCTCAACAGGGACCAGTTAAACGCCTGCCTCTCGGCATACATGGTTCAGGAGGACAATTGTTTTCCGGTACAAACGAACTTTGCGTCGGCATGTACCGAGGATCGGCTGATTCCCAATCAAACAGCCGGCCAGCCTTGTCTGTTCCAATTCGATTGCGACGAGAACAGTTATTGCGCTTCGAACAACACCTGCAAAGCATATATGGACACCACCCAGGCATGTAACGCCCAGAACCCTTGCCGACCAACGTTATTCTGCAACGAGAACGCTGTATGTGAACCCAAGCGTCCGGCGCTGGGAAACTGCAGCAGTTCAGGTGTTGAATGTCAGGAGGGCTTGCAATGCCGTCCGAATACCAGCACAACAACAGTGGATGCCCCGTGGGGAACCTGTATTGCACCGATTGTATCGGGAAACCCCTGCGCAGAAAACGATACAACCGGTTATTATTGCGAATCCAAATATTGCAAACCCGGAATATGCTCGGAATCGATCAATACGGAGTGCTATAGCGACGACGACTGTACCGGCATATGCGTAGGACCGGCGGTCTGCTTCGACCTTCCGGTGGAACTCAATTACTGTGACCAAAGCCTTATCGATTCATTCGATGATCTGATAACGGGCGGCGACACGACCATCATTCACACCGGCTGCGATTCCAACGAATATACCTGCAACAACGGAAACTGCATTCCGGTCAGCTACCTGTGTGACGGCGACAACGACTGCGGCGATATGTCAGATGAACCCGCCTCACTCTGCGGTACGTCCACATGTGATACCTCTCAATTTGAATGCACCGACGGTGAGTGCATTCCGCTATCGTACCTCTGCGACGACTATGTCGATTGTTCCGACGGCATTGACGAAAGCGCCGGTATTTGCGGCGGCACCGGCTGCGACGCCGATGAGTTCACCTGTACTTACGACGGTGAATGCATTCCCCAATCGTGGCTATGCGACGGCTACAACGACTGCACCGACGGTCAGGACGAAAGCACCACTTACTGCGGCCCCACCGCATGCGACGCCGATGAATTCACCTGCTCCTACGACGGTGAATGCATTCCGGACTACTACTTATGCGACGGTTATTCGGACTGCTATGACGCCGAAGATGAAAGCGCCCTCTATTGCGGCGCGGACGGCGACGCCGACACCGACACCGACACCGACACCGACACCGACACCGACAGTGACACCGATTCCGATACCGACAGTGACACCGATTCCGATTCCGACAGCGACACCGATTCCGATTCCGATTCCGATACTGACTGCGGTACCGGATACTTCACCTGCAGCTACGATGGTGAGTGCATCCCCGACTATTACCTGTGCGACGGGTGGGACGACTGCTATGATGCTGAAGACGAAAGCGCAACGTATTGCGCGACCACCTGTGACACCAGCACTGAATTCACCTGCAGCTACGACGGCGAGTGCATCCCGGACTATTGGCTGTGCGACGGTATTTCCGATTGTTATGACGGCGAAGACGAAAGCGCTACGTATTGCGACTCTACCGGATGTGATGCCAGCACCCAGTTTACCTGCAGCTACGACGGTGAATGCATTCCCCTGTCGTATCTTTGTGACAGCATTATCGATTGCACCGATGGTGAAGACGAGCTGAACTGCAAGTAACCCCCCTTCCTCCCCATTGCCATGCGCCCGAGCCGCCGCCCATACCGACGTTTTACGTAGTCAAATCATCAACTATGAGAACCTGTTCAAACGCGAGGTCACGTCGCTGCCTAAAATAGAAAATGAACATGTGCGTCTTGACCGAACATATCTGCTAACCGAACCAGATGCGCCTTTCCTGTTTAAGGCGACACTGACCGCCAAAAACACAAATAGCCGGTTCATTACCCAGCAGACACTTTTTGCACTGATGAAATCAACCGTACGGTCCGTACTGCGTGATACCGGTTTTCATTCAATACAATTTTTCGGCGCCTTCAACGAAGTCCCGGTTTCTATCGACACCATACCGTTAATTTTCTGCGCAGAGAAATAAACGCGGACGATAAACGATGGGGACGAGGGGCTACTACTTCGGCCCTGTCCAGCGGGGGTGTTCTGCGCTTTCTTCGTCAGCATCGTTGATGAACGCGCTGCGGTACATGTGCGCAGCCCCGAGCATGTCGGTTTCCTGCTGTTCTCCCAAACGCACCACGTAATTTTCATGACGGTTTTCAGCGAGAATAATGACCGGTTCGTGTTCCGCCTCGTGCAAGTCTTTCACGCGCACGCGCCAACTGAAATCGGCTGCGGCATCGACCAACTTGCGCTTCATCTCTCCGTTGTCATCCCCCCGGGTCAACAGCTTCTTCATCTGTTCGGTATACGCTTCCGGCGTTTGGGTTTGCGCAACACCGGCAATCCCGCGCAGATACATGGTGGTGTACGGTATCAACCTGGAACTGACAATGGGCACTCCCGCACTGGCCGCCTGAAGTACCGACATGCCGAACCCTTCCATCTCCGATGCCGAAACATATAAATCCGCCAGCGAAAAAATCTGTACCAGCGTATCAAAAGAAATGGTCTCCGGCACCAGAAAGGCGCGTCCTGCCAACGCCGGATTGTCCCCGATGATTCCGTGCAACTCGCGATACACCTCATTTTTCGGCCCGCCGAACACAAACAGATATGTATCTTGCATGTCATCGGCCAGTCCGGCGAAGCCCTGAATCACAAGATCTTTGCGTTTGGTATGATCTGCGCGGCTCGCCTCGATAATTATTTTCGATGCACGCAATGTGTCATCGGGAACATCGCTAAAAATGGACAGACTGGCGTACCCTTTGGCGCAATCCTCTTTTACACGGGGTCTATACTCATTATTCACACACGGCGGGAAATAGATGATTCGGTCGGGATGAACATTAAAATGAGACACCAACGTTTTCGAAATGGCCTCAGAGGTTGAAACCACCAGTGGGGTACGTTCACACACCACCCGCTCATGGTGCTTGCGTTCCACAAACTGCAGGGAACGTTTTCTATCCCAGCCGTACTCCAGATAATTTCTTTCCTTGATGGGCGCCAGGGAATGCGGCGTCCAGAAATGACGATTCAATTTATAGATGTCTGCCGGGCACAGCACACCCATGTTGCCCAGAAAATCTGCCAACAGGTGCCCGACAGCAACCGAGGCCACAGTCGTCTTGTTGATGGTAAATACCGGCCAATGGGCACGCTGCAACCTGGAGAGCAGCGTTACTGAGTACCGGCGCAATCCGGGGTCAATCTGCTCCAGTGCCGACATGCACTGTTTATGCATTTTGGACGGCGAATCATTCACGTCAATATCAACGCCGTAGCTGCGCAGCGCCAATCGTCCAATCAGATATTGCCAGTTGTGACGCACTGCACGCAAATGCCGTTCGCGATAATGGTCGTCGACCACTTTTTTATCGAGCTTGTCTCCAAAATAACTTTGAATTCGTTCGAAAATAAAATCTGCCTGCCAGCGTTCCACCAATTCATACCCCAGTACACCCGCATCCCAATAATGGGTGTTGATAAACTCGAATACATCCCAGGGCTTGCGGTTCATCTGTTGTCCCAGTCCATTGATGTGCTCATACAGATGTTCCACCTGCTCGCCCAGCGCGATGCCGATTTCCTCTTTGGGCAAAAATTCGTCGCCCCCCCCCGGAATGTACACATAGCGAACATAGTCCGACATCTTCGCTTCCCCTTCGCGCATCAGCGTGGAATCGAATTCGGGGAATCCGCCGCGGGTGTACACGTACACATCGTATCCCACCTCTTCGAGCGCCATGGCCAAATCATTCACATAGACATTCTGCCCCCCGGTATCGGGTGCATTGCCGATAGGTGGTTTAGGGCCGGCATATCCGTGATTGGTTATCAATGCCACCAGCTCCCGTTCGGTTTCGTTGGATTTAATCATAATAGGCTCCACAGATGCTTGAGGGTGAAACGGTTTCCTGGGCCAATATAGTGCTTTCAACCGGTCCCGCCAAGTAGAACAAAGAAAAGATCAGATAAAAAGTTTTGCGCCATTGATTCCGACAGCGAATGGCAATCAGCTCTGTGCGTCGAGCAGCGGTATACGTATCGCGAAACTGCTGCCCTCTCCCTTGGTTGACTGCACATGCACGCGTCCACCGTGCGCTTCCACGTACTGCTTGACAATCGCGAGACCCATGCCGGCTCCGCCGTGCTCCCGGGTGGACGATTCGTCGGCCTGGGTAAAGGGAGAAAAAATAATTTCCATATGCTCACTCTCGATCCCGATACCGTAGTCGGTTACTGCGATCTCCAGTAAGTCGGGTGTGGCTAAAAGTACAAATCCGATGCCGTCGTCCGACACATCGGCCTCGCTCGAGGCCATTACCTGCGCGGTGATACGAATCGTGCCGCCGGGCACTGAAAATTTAATGGCGTTGTCAACCAGATGGGACACGGACGTAATGATTTTTTCCGGATCCATCTGCACTGTGGGTATATCCTGGGCCAACTGCACTGACAGGTTCACACCGCGTCGCTTCGCCAGTTCCCGGTGATTCTTGAGCGCGGTCTCGATGATGTCGGACACATCGCAGGGAATCGCGTTCACGCTCAAACGCCCGGAATCAATTTTTGAAAAGTCCAGAATGGAAGAAATAATCTTCAGCAGCTCATCCCCTTTGGACTTGATGGTTTGTACAAACTGCTTCTGCTCGTCGGCCAGGTCCCCCGCAATTCCCTCCGCCAACATGTCGCTGTATCCGATAATTGAAGTCAGCGGAGTACGCAATTCGTGTGAAACCATTGCCAGAAAGTTCGACTTGCGGCGGTCAAACTCCTTGCGCTCTTCAACAATCTCTTCGAGCTTTCGGTTTTTTTCGCTGATTTCACGGTAGGATTCACGCACCATGGCCGTGTGCATCTGCTCGGTGACATTCGATTTATGAACCGCAAAAAAGATACAGTCCATGGTGGACAGCACGGTGTCAACGAACTGTCGAATCCGCTTTTCAGAGTAGCGCGGCTGGTTGACATAGTGCGTCTTGAAGGTTTTCATATCCAGATTGGGTTCCACCTGCACCAACGTGGTGGGCAGCTTCTCCAATTCTTTGGGAAAATACGGGCCGATGGCAAGGCGCCCCATCTGCTTGGACTGAAACACAATCGGAACTACCAGATACTGCAACCCGCAAAAACATTTCACTGCAATCGACGCCTTCCCTTCCATCGACGGCGCAGCCGCCTTCACCCGCTGCCGCACCACCAGACACCGGCTTCTCGAACCGGCGGTTTTATTTAAAAATTCACAGGCCGGGTTAGGGATACTGCTTTCCAATATCAGGTTGCCGTTTTCAGCAAACAGACGCAACGGCACTTTAAACAACGACAAAAAATTATGGAATACCTCGCCGAGCGCTTCTTCATCGACCAAGTCTTTCAGCGACGTCGTAAATACCGGTTCAATGGGGTCCATGCACGCTCCAACTACTCGTCAATCGACATCTGTCGTTTCAATGTGGTAATCACCGTTTGCCCGTCGACATCAAATTTTCCCTCCAGGTCATGCCAGGAATTGAGCCGTTTCCAGGTGAGGTCCAGCAATCCGAAAAACGTCTCCAACACTCCATCCCCACGGGTGGCGACCGCCTTGAACACGGGTTCATTTCCTTTCGCCGCCAACATATCCACCTCACTGTCCGAACGAATATTCGGCAAATCCCGCTTATTGAACTGAATCACCAGCGGCATTCCTTTTATATCAAAACCGTTTTCTTCGAGATTATTTTTCAGGTTCACGAACGATTCCCGATTGGCCACGGTCTCCGACACCTGTGAATCAGCGATAAACGCCACACTGTCCGCCCCCTGCAACACCAGCCGGCGGGTGGCATTGTGAATCACCTGCCCCGGAACCGTGAATACCTTCAGCGCAATGGTGATGCCCGACTTGGTCTCGAATGTCATGGGAAGCAAATCAAAAAAAAGGGTCCGGTCATCCTTGGTTTCAAGGGTCATCAAGCGGCCGCGACTGGATGGCGCCGCCCGGCGATGAATATACACCAGATTGGTGGTTTTCCCGCTGAGTCCCGGCCCGTAATACACCATCTTGAGCTGTATTTCTCTTTTTTCAAAATCAATCTGCATACAAATCGCCCCAGCGCTGACAAGTACTGTAACAAACAGTCGTATCGGTTGAATAGCAAATTATTTCATGGTTTCGGCAAAAATCAAGAATACCAGCGCGGCTACGATGGCGAACATGAACACATACAGCACATTCTTTGCGCCGGCGCCTCGGGCCTTGGAAACCGGCATCCGGGCGCTGAGCGCCTGCACGAGACGTTGTGTCAGCTTTTCGAGTTGCTGCGCAGCAATCGGTTCGTCGCCTTTTTGCCGATAGCAGGCTGCGACAAATCCGGCCTGATCGGCGCGCAGCGCTTTTTCCACAAACAGTGCGTGCGCGCCCTCGTCCTCCCAATGCTGCTCCACATGCGCCCACAGCTCGACAATGGCGGAAGGCACCTTTGCATTCACCGAATCCGGGTCGTATTCATCGTATACCAGACCGCACCTGGGACAGGCGGTTTCCGCCCGAGGGGCGCCGCATTTGGGACATTGCTCACTCACGGGAGTCAGTCTACCTGTTTTTCGGAAGGAAATCGAATTTTCACCAGCGTTGCTGCACGTACTTGAAAAAAAAAGCATTCCGGCACACAATGCCGCCGGTGACACGAGATGTAAAGGAGTACCCATGCCCGTAAATAATTCACTGATTGAGGTCCTCGCCTGCCCCAAATGCAAAGGGAAACTGGAGCAAACGGTCAGCCCGGAGGGATTCGGCTGCAGAACCTGCGCGCTGCTATACAAAACAGAAGACGACATTCCCAATTTTCTGATTGAAGAAGCACTCCCCTGGAGCACAGAACCGCAATAGTCGCACCCTCGTTCGTTGCGCTACCGATAAGCCGGTGCCGCGGCGAATATTTCTCCGAGTGGCGTCAATACCGGCGGATAACCGCGATCCGATAATTCGCTGAAGGTATTCCAGGGATAAAACGCATACCTTTCCACACTGTCTTTATTAGAGAACATCTCAATCGCCGACGACAGAAATCCTTCCACGGTCTGTGCATCGGGATTGCTTTCATGCATACACCCGAACTCGGTGACCCAGATGGGGCGCCCCCACTGCTGCGCCCAATTCACCGCGCCCTCCAGCTGACTCGCATTATCGCATGAACCCGCATTCCATCCGTACCAATGCACCGTGATGAAATCCACCCGAAGTCCAGACGCATCCGCCTGTGCCATGAAATCCTCCAGCCACCAGCGCCCGTCATCAGACACCGATGGGCTACCGACTCTCACCGACGGGTCCGTTGTCAATTGAGGCCAAAGCGCGATGGCGTCGGCAACCGACATATTTGATTGGTCGGGCTTATTGGGCTCGTTGAAACCGAGCACCGTTTTGTAGCCTGCATTTACAATCTGCGCATATTCATCGGCCACATTGTTCCCGCCCCAAATCATCGGCACGAAAAGCGGATCGGCACAATCGGTTTCCTGGGGATGATTCATCCAGTTGTAACACCAGCCCACGTTGTACGCTGCCATCTCATCCGCCCGGGAATTGCCGATACCTTTGAATGGCTGGCCGTCAGTGTCGGAATCCGTATCCGCGTCACTGTCCGCGTCACTGTCCGCATCCGTGTCCGCATCCGTGTCCGCATCCGTGTCCGCATCCGTGTCCGCATCCGTGTCCGCATCCGTGTCCGCGTCCGAATCGCCATCGTCCGAACCGGTGCAGCTGAAACATGAAACCGCGAACAGCCAGAAGATTGCACTCAAAATCATTCGTTTGGTCATCTTTTACTCCCATTTTTGCACGGGCGGTCGCAAAGTCCCGAAGAATATTGTAGGGCGGTAGTTTATCTGCCGCCGCTCCCTGTCAGCGGCCGGGGATAAACCCCGGACCCTACGATTTGAGAACAATTCTTCTGAGTTTGCAATTGCCCTGAGCTGTTCTTGCACTTTTTTTTGTTTTTTGATGTACGTTTTACAGTTTCACAACGACAACCGGAGGGGTCAACAAATCAGAAATGTTCAGAAATGATAGTGAAAAGAAAATGGGTAAAAAGTGCGAAAGGGGGGACTCGAACCCCCACATCCTTGCGGACACAGGCACCTGAAGCCTGCGCGTCTACCAGTTCCGCCACTTTCGCG
>JAFGXQ010000018.1 GCA_016936575.1 Deltaproteobacteria bacterium | reverse complement strand
TAATTCCCGACTCATTAGCAATATCCGTAGCTTCATCCATGTATCCATTCCAGTCCGTAAGCTGAACATGCTTGCCATTTATAAACCCTGTAACATTTTTTTTTCGGAAGCACTTTCTTTTCGTACTATCTATATCGATAAAATCGATGCACCCGTTTTTAACGCGATAATAGAAAGTCACTCGCGTGAAACTCGGTGCTGCGATAGCACGCTCGGATTTAGGTATGGCTTCCCACTCGATATTGATTGTTTCGTTGTAGTAACCATCCTCTTCAGGCACTTCGAAAAACACCTCAATTTCGGTCGCATCTTGAGATTCTTTGGGGATAATTTCCAAGTCCAGGGATAATCCGTCCTGAGTATGTATAGTATGTATGCTCAGGTGCAGTAAGAGGTCTATTTAGGCTGTTGGATTTTTCATTGGAAAAAACGGAGTGATGAATTGTTTCTGAAGTTGTCACAGAATATAGCAGCATATCCCCACTGCTTTTGTAAGTCGAATTTGCAACGAATAGTTTTAGATTGTTAGACGGCGTTGTCCAGTTGCATAAGAGTCGTTCTTCCGTTTCCAATGCAATAGATATGTTGTTACTCTCATTTGTAGAATTCAAGACTACATGCGTATCTGCCCTTCCACAAATTGCCGGTAAAAATATAATAAGAAATAAAAATGTAAATAATATCCGCTTGTTCAACGAAGTATCTCCTTGGTAAGGCAGGTTGAAAACATAAACTACCATTCTACATCATAATCCTAAATCATCGACTTGCGTTGTTAATTATCATTAGCCTAAAACGAATACAATACGCCATTAGATTTCTTTTTCTGTCTGGTTCATATTGGATGCATTTCTGTACAATCAAACCAGTATCATATGCGAATTAGCCAAGCGGTCCAATAATATACCCGCGGTTCGGAAAGAAGACCGACCCCATCCAAATATGTCATTATTGATACGCCGTCGGTGACCGCAGCTACCATTTTCACGACCGTCATCCACAACTGAGAACTGAACAGTATCATTCGTTTCGATACATGGTAGCAACCTGCGAAAACTTCGAAGCGCCGTACGACTCCCTCGAAACCGGCCCTTTGGACTAATCAACTCAAAAGTAAGCGATTTTTCATTCAGCGTCGCAAGCTTGCTGGAAAGACGAACAAATCAGCTGACGCCGTCGCCCGGGTGGGGGTTGCCGAGTACGGTGGCGGCCACCAGTCGGTCGTCGCCGGATGCGGCCAGCACCATTCCCTCGGACATGCCGAATTTCATTTTACGCGGTTTGAGATTGGCCACGATGATCACGTTCTGACCAATCAGCTGTTCGGGTTGCGGGTAGTGCGATTTGATGCCCGCAAATACCTGCCGCGGTTTTTCTTCGCCTACATCCACCATCAGGCGAATCAGTTTTTTGGCTTCTTCCACCGGGTACGCTTCCACCACTTTACCGACCTTCAACTGCACTTTGGCAAAGTCATCAATGATGATTTGCTCTTTGATGGGTTCAATTTCACGCGATTGGGCAGCCTTTGCCGCCGCTTCTGCTTCGGCCTGCATCTGAGCGGTGATGCTGCTCAGCGCCGCTTCGTCAATGCGGGGGAAAAAGCGCGGCGGCTTGCTGATTTCAATGCCCTCCGCAATGGCCCCGAATGCTGCCAGTTCCTCGATAGACACCGAACCGTCCAGTGGACGGGTTTCACCAAGATACGCTAAAATCTCGGTGCATTTTTTCGGCATCACCGGGCTGAGCAATACCGCCGCAATACGGCATATTTCCAGACCGCTGCGCAGCACCCGGGCCAGTTCGTTCTTCCGGTTTTCGTCCTTGGCCATTTTCCACGGTTCCATCAACGTGATGTACTTGTCGGTTTCGCTGATCAGTCCGCACACATCTTCAATGGATTTGGCAAACTGACGGCTTTCAAAGTTCTGTCGGTATGCGTCCACAACCTTTTGGGCCTTGTCGGCCAGTTCTTTTTCAGCTTCGGTTAAATCTGTGGCCGCGGGAATGGCACCGAAATTTTTCGCCACCAAACCGGCATTGCGCGCCAGCAGATTGCCAAGTCCATTGGCCAGGTCGGAATTGTATCTTTCTACAAACAGGTCATATGTGAAGCTGGAGTCCGCGCCGAATTTCATCTCCTTGAACAGGAAGTACCGCAGATTCTCAATGCCGAAGGCCGCATCAAAACTGAGCGGACGAATCACATTGCCCAGACTTTTCGACATTTTCGATTCGCCGATCATCCAGTACCCGTGTACATCGAGTTGATTGAACAGCGGAATCCCGGCGCTCATCAACATGGTGGGCCAGTATATCGCGTGGGTTTTCAGAATATCTTTGGCGATGAGATGATTGCATCCCTGCCAGTATTCGTCGAAAAGATTTTTGCCGTTCGAGGTTTCTTTCAATCCGGAAACATAGTTAAGCAGCGCGTCAAACCACACGTAGGTGACGTACTTGTTGTCGAACGGCAGTTCAATGCCCCACTCCAGACGCGTTTTCGGGCGCGAAATGCACAGGTCTTCGAGAGGCGATTTGAGAAAGGAAAGCACTTCGTTTTTAAATCGCTCCGGTCGAATCCAGTCGGGGTTTTCTTCGATATGCTGAATGAGCTGCTGCTGGTACTTTCCCATTTTAAAAAAGTAGTTGGCTTCTTTCACTTCTTTGGGTGCCGTCTGATGGTCCGGGCACTTGCCGTCCACCAGCTCGGTGTCGGTCAGGTAGCGTTCACAGCCCACACAATATTTGCCGGTATATTCATCGAAGTAAATGTCCCCGGCCTCCTGAACCCGGGTTAAAATATCTTGAACGTACGTTTTGTGCCGGGCATCGGTTGTGCGAATGAAGTCATCGTAATTGATGTTGATGTTGTCCCAGGCGTCCCGGAACTTTCCCGAAATGTTGTCGCAGAACTGTTTGGGTGTAATGCCCAGTTTGTCTGCGGCCTGAACAATTTTTTCACCGTGTTCATCTGTGCCGGTCTGAAAATAGGCATTGTTTCCGGCCAGCTGATAGTACCGTTTCAGCATATCGGCCAGGGCAGTGGTGTACAGATGTCCGATGTGGGGTTCCGCGTTCACATAATAAATGGGTGTGGTGAAATAAATTTTCCGGGTCATGGGGGCCTCCCAAAATGACAAAGGCGACCTTCGAAGCCGCCCTTATAAAGAAGTGTTGATGGTGGCGGGGGGGAGACTTGAACTCCCGGCCTCCGGGTTATGAATCCGGCGCTCTAACCAGCTGAGCTACCCTGCCAGGTCGACCGCAGTCGAATTGCTTGATTAATGGAAAAAAAAGGGCAGGTCAAGTACTTAGATTCACAATTTGTCTTCAATGCGGCAAAAATTAAGGCAGCCGAATTAAATGCGATGTCGCCCTTGTTGCGCACTATTTGCATACCATTTCAACGCGATTCATGATATGGGCCTTGCCGAGCAGGCATGCTGCTGCTGTTGGATTCATTATGTTCGGAGTCAGTAAGGAGAAAGGTCATGGAAACAGGAAAAATTACCCCTCAGGCCGAAGATTTTCCCTCGTGGTACCAGGATGTGGTGCGCGAAGGCGATTTGGCTGAAGTCGCCAAAATTGTAAAAGGGTGCATGGTTATCAAGCCGCACGGCTATGCGATTTGGGAGAAAATACAGGCGGATTTAGACCGGCGGTTTAAAGAAACCGGGCACAAAAATGCGTATTTTCCGCTGTTGATTCCGATGTCGTTCATTCACAAGGAAGCGGAGCACGTGGAAGGGTTCGCCCCGGAAATCGCAGTGGTCACCCATGCGGGCGGCAAGGAACTGCCGAAGGACGAGCAATACTGCATACGTCCCACTTCCGAGACGATTATCGGGCATTTTTTTTCGAAGTGGATTGATTCCTATCGGGACCTGCCCATGCTCATCAATCAGTGGGCCAACGTGATGCGGTGGGAAATGCACACCCGTATGTTTTTGCGCACGACCGAATTTTTATGGCAGGAGGGGCACACCGCCCATTCCTCTCATGAGGAAGCCAAAGAAGAAGTAACCCGCATGCTGAACGTGTACGGTGATTTCGCCGAAGAAGTGATGGCCATGCCGGTGATTCGCGGCATTAAGTCGGATTCTGAAAAATTCGCGGGTGCCCTGCAGACGCAATGTATCGAGGCGATGATGCGTGACGGAAAAGCATTGCAGGCGGGAACCAGCCACGATTTGGGTCAGAATTTCGGCAAGGCGTTTGACGTGAAGTTTCAATCTGAAAAGGGCCGTGAGGAATACGTGTGGCAAACCTCGTGGGGCGTGTCCACCCGACTGGTGGGCGGTCTCATAATGACCCATTCTGACGACTCAGGCTTGATACTACCGCCCAGACTGGCGCCGGTTCAAGCCGTGATTGTTCCGATTGCGCGGAAACCGAAAGAGAAGGAACTGGTGATTCCGGTGGTGGACAAACTGGCGGCGGATTTAAAAGCCGCCGGGGTGGCGGTGAAAGTGGATGATCGCGAAGGCAAACGGCCTGGTGAAAAATATTACGAGTGGGAGCGCAAAGGGGTGCCGTTGCGGATTGAGTTGGGACCCCGGGATGTGACGTCGGGAGAGGCCATGACCAAGTTGCGGGTTGCCGATGACAAAGTGAAAATGAAAATTGACGACCTGGCCGCGGATGTTCCCGGCATACTCGATACATTCCAGCAAACCCTACTGCGGCGAGCGTTGGATTTCCGCAAAGAGAACACGGTAACTGTGGACAGCTGGAGTGATTTTAAAGATGTGTTCGCAGACGGCGCGTCAAAGTTTGTCTGGTGTCACTGGGACGGCACCAAAGAGACCGAAGCGAAAATCAAAGAAGAAACTAAAGTGACCATTCGCTGTATTCCCCTTCCCGGTCAGGGACCGGCGCCCGAAGACGGAAAATGCATTTACAGTGGAAACCCTTCCAATCAGCGCGTTCTGATGTCCAAGGCATACTGATATTAGTATATCTTGCCCGGCGCGTCTCTTGTGAAACCACGGAGTTGCTGTAAAATGTTGAGAGGGTTCATCAATGACGGTTCGTGACAATCCCTGGAAATCTATTTCCCCCGAAGACTACGAAGGACATATGAGTAGCCCTGCGGTGAATCAGCTGGGGTTTCTGTCAGACTGTTTCAGGCGTTGTCTGCAAACCTATTCGCCACGCAATGTGGCGGTGATCGGGTGCGGCACCGGAAACGGCCTCGAACATATTGAGACCACGTGTACAACGCGCACGACGGTGGTTGACATGAACCCGGCGTTTTTGGAAGTGTTGCGAAGCCGCTATGCGGCGCGAATTTCCGGGTTGGAGATTGTCGAGGGGGATTTGCTGCAATGTGAGCTGCCGGGAGAGTATTCGTTGATATTCGGTGGACTGGTGTTCGAGTTTGTGCCGTATAAAAAATTGTTGCGGCGGGTAGCTGAATGGTTGACGGTGGATGGAATTTTCAGTGTGGTACTGCAGCTGCCCAATTCAAATCTGCCCGATGTTTCCGATACCCGGTTTGAGCGCTTGAAAACGTTGAATCAGATTGTACAACTGGTGGACGTGCCGCAGTTTATTCAACATTGTGTCCAGTTGCAATTGCATCAGATTGACGATTGCGTACAGACCCTGAATTCCGGAAAATCGTTCTACATCGGCACGTTTCAGAAACTATAGATTCATTATTAACCCGAGCCGGTGAAGCCTAAGAGCAACAGAAACAAGATGAACTGGAGTGCAGTGAGCAAAATCGTCGCGAGTAAAAAGGCAACGCTCAAAATGATGCGCGGGAGAGACGCTTTTGTTCTGATTCGATAGACACACTGTATTACGCCGAACACAAATGCGCCCAGGGCTGCCGCAATGGAACCGGCGGCGGTATAAATGTTCCACATTTCGCTTTGAGGCAGAATAAAAACAGAGGTGATGTGCAGTGCGGAAGAACAGGTCAGAACAAACACAATGATAATATTCGTTTTGTCAATAGAGGGCATGAGACACTTCCTGATTCAACTTTGCCGTCCGAGCGGAATACTGCATACTGTAACCCTATTCCCGTTCAGAAATTGAAGCGGGTAGGTAGCGCCTGGCGCGCGCATCGCGGTTTCGTTCAAGTATCACCAGGTTTCTGTCGATTTCCTGTTTGCGGTCTTCTGTGGCGGTTTCCCGCTCTGCGAGGAGACGTTCAATTTTCTGTTGCAATCGGTCATTTAAATGTTTGGCGCGCTCACTACGTTGAATCATTCGACTGCGTTCATCCGGAGATGACGAAAATGACGGTACAGGGGCCAGTTCCGACAAGGCTTCGGGGGACGACGACATCAGTGCTTCTCGTTTTTTTGTTGAAGAATTCGTGAGGGAAACCTTGCTGCTTTCAACGGAATGATCAGACAACGCATTCGTGCCGCGAGACGATGCAACGTCGTTGTTTTCCGTAGATTTTATTGTTTGGGCCGTCGGCTGTGTATTGATAGCTGAGGAATCTCGATTCGCAATAGCATATGTGCCGATGACCGCTATCGCCAGTAGTGAAATTGCGAGTAGAACAATGAAAAAAGGACGTTTGTGTAAAGGCGATGACGCGGTTTCTTTTGAGGTGGTGCGCATTCTTACAGAATCTGGAGGGTAGCCACGTACCAGAGTGTGGAATAATTGAGGTCGAGAACCTGCTGAATGGTATCGCTTTGAATGGTGCCCTCAAAGGGGGCGGACATGTCCATGGGAACCTGAACCACCGCGCGGTTTTCGCCGTATCCCCTCAACCGGACAAGTTGTTCGTCTTCAAACGAAATTGTGATCTGGGGATGGGCCTGTTCAGCGGTGATGGTTGTGGTATCGTCCATGTACAGATGAACCAGAATCACATACACGCCGGACTGGTGGTCTTCCCGCAGCAGATAAGACTCCTGAGAAATACCCGAGTCGAACGAGTCCGCTGACAATAAACCGTTCGATGTGACACTGCCGTTGGCGGCGGCGGCTTCTTCGCCACTGGGTTCTACAATAATTAAATCCAAATCCAACGAAGAGGCGCCGCTGTCATCTGTGTTGGTCCATTGCAAGTCTACTTTGAATTGAGTGAGCCCATCGGTTGGAACAGAACCGGAACTGGTTTCGGTCAGATTCGCCAAAACGCTGTACCAGGGTTCGAGCGGCAAAAATTGGGTGCTTTCCTGATATTCATCAAGGCGGTGGGTTCCGTACAGGCTGAACGCATTCGCGGGAAGATGGATAGCAACGCCCGAAGAGGCAGCCACATTCAATGTGGCCAGATTTTCGACAACAAGCATGCTGGATTCGAATTGCTCCGAAAATAATGTTGCCGCATCACCCATGCCGCCGCCCAGTGCGGCGAATGCATCCATGGTGCTGATTAAGTCGGCGGAATCCTTTTGGCGATAGCGAAGGAGATCGCCGGAGCGAATCGCACCTCGAACCTGGGGACGCCGTCCGGGAAGATCTTCGATGAATGCTGCGGAGAAATCTGCGAGAGCACTGTTTACAGGCACGATCTGGTTCAAATCTAAAACCGACATGGTTACCGAACGGGCCCGAAGTCCGGTTTCAAATGTATTGGTGTACCGACCGGCAATAAGAGAACCGAAAGCAAGCGGTTCTAAATCGGGCGTTATCGACAGCTCTGATAAAATTGAATCATAAGGGAGTCCGCCGCCGGGAACCGCCTCTTCCGAGGCAACCATTGTGTCGGTGACACCGCGAAGTGCCAGGGCCACTTCATGCATACCCATCATGCAGGCATCGAACGCGACGAGGTCGGGGTGGGTTCCCGAATCGCGTACGCCGGATACTATATCGACAAGTGACATCGTTCCGCTGGACCGGGTGTCAACAAATCCGCCGCGCCAACCGAGTCCGTGATCCCAGAAGAGTACCGCAATCCGTTTGGATGGGTATGTTTCCGCCGCGTAACGTATGAACTCTGATACATGGGCGGGATCGGTCATATCGATATTGTCGCCGAGATTTTCCGCATTTTCAATGCTGCCCACAACCGTCGTGTCGTTGTCAGGGGAAATTGCCATTCGATACGCGCCGCTGCGATACTCCACCGGCGCAAAACTGGTATACTCTGATGACAGTTCAAACTCCGTGACGACAGTGACCGAATCGTTCAATGACGCGGCTTCCATTTCGTTTAAATCCTGCCACACCGCATTGGACAGATTGTTGTCGCCCACCATGTATACCGCAATCGTCCATTCTCTGGTTTCATCCTGAGGGCCTGTGCAGACACCGCTGTCGCATGTATATCCCGACGCACAACCCGCGGCACATGACGCGTCCGGTTCACATTGCGCTGTGGCGCCTTCCACACATTGCATGCCCAGAATACCACAGTCTTCACGGGTGACGGTGCCGCCCAGGCACGAAACCACTTCGTTCCCGTCGCAGCGCCCTTCTACGGTTTCTTCTCCGCAGTCGGTCAAGACACCGGCACTGAAACAGTCCGCCAAGTCGTCTACGGTTTGACAAACGTCTGCGCCGCAGTCAAAGACAAATAGTTCGCCGGCGTCGCAATATGACAGCACGTTGCCATCACAACTCCCCATTTCATCGATGTTCCCGCAGTCCCCATGGGACGTGCATATCGCGCCGCCGTCCGCAGCCGCCGTCGGATCGCAGATCCGTCCATAAATACCACAATCATATTGTACAGGAACAGCCATGATACGTGTTTCATCACACCAGCGAATGTCGTTGCTGTCGCAGTCTCCAAGCGCGGTCAGCTCACCACATGCGGTGAGCCGTTCGACGGGGTGACAGTCAGCGAAATCGTCTTCGATACCACAGGTCTCGCCGACAATGGAACAATCGAATTGTTTTACGCCGGCATCTTCGCAGTAAACCACGTTGTCATTGGCGCAACTACCGTTGACCGCGGCAACCGTGCATCCCGGTACATCGGTGTCGGTGCCGGTGTCCGTTTCCGTATCGACTGTATCGGTGGTGGAGTCCGAATCCGTTGACAGCGTCGGGTCAGATTCTGTACTGGAGTCTGTTGATATTGCTGTTGCGGTTTCAGAGTCGTTTGACTCTTCCTCGGGATTCATTTCAACGGTACATCCCGCATGAAGCAGGATGCCGATGAAGCAAAGCCAGTAAATGGATATACGGGATGCGGTTGTCAAGGGATACCTCCCTATGGATGGTTGGGTTTGAATCGTTATTAATTGCTGCCCGGTCGCTCCGGCGCGTCGTTTGAACTGTTCCGACTGTCTGAACCAGTCAGGATGTTGGATGTGCCGAAGAGACTGCGACGCCTTTTCGGGGGGGTCGGTTCAGCTGCCGTGGCTGTGGATGCGGTATTGGAAGAATTGTTGCCTGAAGAGGCTGCTGTGTTATTCGAACCGGTGCTGGAGTTGTTGTTGGCTGTTGTATTTGAAGCCGCTGACGCCGACGTATTATTGTTCGCCTGTGTATTTCCGGCGCTGCTGCCGGTCGAGGCGGTTGTCGAAGCCGTTCGGTTTGTGGTTGTGGTGGACGCACTGCCGGTTGAACTATTGGTTCGCGTGCTCGATGAAGTTCTGCTGCCGGCGGTGCTGGTGCTGCTGCCGGATTGCGAACTTGTGGTTGAGGTGGAAGCGCCTGTGTTGCTTTTATTTGAATTTTTTGCAACAGCTTCCGGCGCGGCTTCAACGGTGTTCTCCGGTGCGTCCGCGTCTGCTGATGTATCTGTGTCTGCGGCGGCAATTTCACCGTTTGCTCCTACTGCGGCGGCGGCTTCCAGTTCTGCCTTGGCTGCGTCCAATTCCGCCTGCTTGGCCTCCAGGGCCTGCTGCATGGCTTCAATTTGCGCGGCGGCTTCTTTTTCGACATCCACTTGCGCATCTGTGGCGGTGTCCAATGCCTCAGCCACAGCCTCTTCTTTCTGGATTAATTTTTTTATTTTACTGCAGCCCCCCAGTGCCAGACCGATGGCCAGTACCGCAGTGACTGCTCTAACATATGTGATGGTTGTCATTTTTCTCATCCTTTCTTGAATATGCCTTTATGAATCTTCGCCCAATTCTACAATTTGAACACCGCGGTCACCGCATGAGACGATAGCCTGGGTTCCGTTGATGGATACATGGTTGGCCGCACAATTTAGATAGTTATAGGAATATGTGGTTGTATCTACCGTTTCACCGCCAATGGAATACAGGTAGTTCCCACTGAGGTAATACAGTGTATCATCGGCGACAACCGGTGACCGGGGGTCGTACCCCCATCCCATATCAAGGGATTTCAATGCGATGCCGTTTCCTTCTATTCCGACGATAACAATCAGTTTCGGGCCGTAGTCGCTTTCCAGGTAGTAGTCCGAGCTTGTGCTGGCAGCGTTGACACCTGTCATGTAGTATCGATTTTCTCCCTGGTACAGCGCTCGAATCAAAGCGTCATTACTTAGTTCCGTAGATGAAACGGCGGTAGCTGTGCCGTCGGAAATGGCGATTCGCTGTAACGCCCGTGTGGCAAACCAGCACACGCCCTGTGCGCTGTCGTACTCCCCCCCCAGTGTGTTGCATTCACTTTCAGAGGAAACCGCTTCATATTCCCAGACAAAGTCGATACCGATGTAATCGGTGCCGAACGGTCCGAGATACAACCCGGGGAACAGAATCGGTTCCAGACTTTCCGGTGCATCTGCCACGGTGAAGTCTGTACGGTCGAGATAATAATCCACATAGCCTTCATCATCATACGAGAAGAATCCGTTGCTGACGATGTTGTTTCGCAAGTGCATCCCGGTGGTTCCGGCCGCGAACGGACGTACGATACTCGGACTGAGCAACGTGGGCGATGCGGGTGTAGACATATCGATAACTTCAATAGCGATGTTCTGCATATTTCCCGCTTCGTTGATGTCATCGCCGGGGCGTTGGAACAAGAGCATGTCTCCGATTTGCACAACCCCCTGTCCGAGACCGGTATTGATCGGCTCGAAGTCAAGGGCAACCTGCGCCGCCAATGTCAGCGTATTGCCTTCCGTGTTCAACACCAGAAGGTCAGTGGCGTAATAGTCTTCACCCTCCACCGGGTGTACGATGGGCATTGCCAGGTGAGAACCGAACTGGAATAGGGGCGTGTTCATAAACGGTGCGTCGTTATGGTATTCACAAGAGGTGTTGTCATCATAAATATAGTTCGCCAAATCGAACGGCGCCGCAGATTCCATGTTGTTGATGTCGGCCAGCGGAACAATGTCGGCGAACGCAACGCGCTCGTTCCAGTCCGAGGCAATCCGTACCACGTGGTCGCCGAACACGGCTGTGCGGTGAACTCGCATGGTGAGCGGCAGGAAAGCGGTGCGTACCGGCGTATCGAGGTCATCAAGATTGAACAGTTGCAGCTTGTCTTCAGAGAACATAACCATGCGGTCATCATTCAAAAAAGCCCGTCGCACAATGCCGGTATCTCCGATTAGCGCGCGTTTGGTGAGGGTGTCATCGGCCAGCGTAACCAACTGAACGCCACTTGAATATTCGCCACACCCTTGTTCTTCACCGCCCCAGCCGCTAAAGGGGACAACAATGAGGCCGATATCATCGAAGACTCTGAACAGCTTATGAATACGGCTTTGATCTTCTGTAAACGTATCGTCAACGTCGTGCTCGTACATGTAATACGCGCTGGACCAGTTGGGACCGAAATTCACCCTCGACAATTGTGAGGGATTGGTCATGTCAGAAACATCAAACAGTGACACGTGGAGTCCACCGCCGTCGCCGCCCGGTTCGAATCCGAGTCCGATAAGCCGGTCGCCGCGTGGTTCGAGATGATGAACCCAGCCGGGCATATCGGTAATTTCTCCGGCCTGTACCGGGGTCGAGGGATCTGTCAGGTCGATGATGAATAGCGGGTCGAGCTGTTCGAAGGTAACCACGTAGACGCGATCTTCATCAAAACGAACCGAACGAAGTTTTTCGGCCTGTGGAAGTACGAGGGGTAAAGTACCCAGAGCGGTGATATCTTGTGATGAATTAATCGTAAACGTCTGAACCACCGGTGCGATGGCGTTGTAGGAGTCAGGAGGCTGACTGACCACCCGAAGAATTCCCTCGTATTCATCGATTTGCCAACGGTTCCAGATGGCGCCGTCAACCTGAACGGTGGTTCCTTCCACCAGTTCGCCGGTTGCGCTCGAAATATCAATCACCTGAATGGTGGAGTGTTCACCGTCGGAAGGGCCGGCCACATAAAGACGATCATCTGATATGGAAATTGCTTTTTTACTCCAGCCGCGATCGGCCCAGGATTGCTCGATTTCGTCGTAGCTGAGACGCTGGACTTCAGTGATATTCGTCGAGTCGCTCACATCAAAGCTGATTACAGTGGTGGTGGGCATGTCGATGGCGTTGCTGTCAACCAGTTCTTCGTAGCCGTACTCATCGTAGTAGTACGAATCATCGCTGGAAGAATCGTCGTTGTAGCTGATCTCGTAGGAAGCCACGTACAGGATATTGTCGAGAATTCTGGAATCGATAATTTCGCCGGGTACATCCACTGCGGACACTTCGCTGACAGCGCTGGGGTCGGCAACGTTGAGGGTGACAATCTGGCTTTGGGTTCGAATGGTGCGGCCGTCGCTGTTTTGAACCGGAATCTCTTTGAGCATGGCGATGATGCGGTCGCCGCGAACGTACATTTCGAACGGCTTGCCGGCGGTACGATAGCGCCCAAGCTGTGATAACTGATCCGACACGGACATGTCAACAATCACCAATCCGCTGGCTTGGGAAATGGCGTACAATCGGTCTCCCACCACCTGCACAATGTCCGCTTCCTGAATGGCGCGAAGCATGGCACGGGTATCGTCAAGTACGGGGCCGTCTTCATAGCTGTTTTCTGGAAACCGAACATCGGTGTCTTGCAGCGATGTAAGCGATATGCCGGATGGCCCCCGAGGGTCGGGAGTCACGATTGTATTGGTATCGCTATCGGAATCTGTCGGTTCGTCGTCACTCCCGTGTTTTACACTGCATCCGAACGCAGCGACGAAAAGTGACAATAAAATGAAGTAGGTGATTTGGGATAGTTGGATTTTTATGTGCACTTTGGGCTCCTTCTCACTTTAATATGTTGGTCGATTCAGTAACCAAATCGATTTTGGCTCACAGGGACCAACTGGAAATGTGAGTTCATTGGACTTTTTTAACGCTGTCGTATTCATATGTAAAACGAATTTATAAACATTTTCTTCATATATTGTGTCTACAAGGGAGGTCAAATCTGACCTGGCTTCGGCTTCATATGGTGTATATGGAATTTGGTGAATGAAAGGTTATTTTTTGCCGTGATCAAGACTGGCTTTGATAAATGCTGTAAACAGCGGGTGCGGGGTTTGGGGTCGGGATTTGAATTCCGGGTGGAATTGGCACGCGACGAAGAAGGGATGGTCTGAAAGTTCCACCATTTCCACCAGGTGTCCATCCGGACTGACGCCGGACAGGGTGAGTCCATTGGATTCGAGTTGGTCGCGGTACGCGTTGTTTACTTCAAAGCGATGACGATGACGTTCGGATATTTCTTTTTTTTCGTAAATAGCCGCTGAAACGGAGCCTTCCTTGAGTACGCAGGGATACGCGCCGAGCCGCATGGTGGCACCTTTTTCAGTTACATCCTTTTGTTCATGCATCAGGTGAATCACTCTGTCTTCGGCGGCTTCATTAAATTCTTCAGACACAGCCCCCGAAATACCGCATACGTTACGGGCGTATTCCACCACCGCCATCTGCATACCCAGACATATTCCGAAGAACGGTACGTTGTTCTCCCGCGCGTATTGGATGGATGCGATTTTTCCTTCTGAACCGCGTTCTCCGAAACCGCCGGGAATCAGCAGCCCGTCAATTTCTTTAAAGTAAGACGCGGCCCCTTGCGCTTCAATGTCTTCGGCTTCGATATGCTGCAGATTCACTTTGCAGTCATTGGCGATACCACCGTGAACCAGTGCCTCATTCAGGCTTTTATAAGCGTCCTTTAAATGGACATACTTTCCGATGACACCGATAGTGACATTTTTGTTCGGGTGTGTGATTCGCTCTACAATGGTATCCCAATCAGAAAGATCGGTGGGGCGTGACCAGATGTTGAGCAGGCGGCATACCAGTTCATCAAGACCCTCTTTTTGCAGCGCCTTGGGCAATGCGTAAATACAATTGATATCTTTGGCTTGGATGACTGCCTTGCGGTTGAGGTTGCAGAATAATGCGATTTTGCGTCGGTGATCCTCTTCCAGATCTTTTTCGGTGCGACAGATGAGAATGTCGGGTTGAATACCGATTTCGCGGAGCGTTTTCACGGAGTGCTGTGTGGGTTTGGTTTTCAGTTCGCCCGCTGCGGCGATATAGGGAACCAGGGTTACGTGCATACAAATGGCGTTCTCGTGGCCCATTTCGACAATCATCTGTCGAATGGCTTCCATGAACGGCAGCGATTCAATATCACCCACCGTTCCGCCGATTTCCACAATCGTAAGATCAAAATGTTTGGCGCGGTCATACACGAAATTTTTAATCTCGTCGGTGATATGCGGAATCACCTGAACTGTGCGTCCCAGGTACTCGCCGCGGCGTTCCTTGCTGATTACGTTGTCGTATACGCGCCCGGTGGTGAGGTTGTTGTTCTGCGACATGCACGCGGTGGTGAATCGTTCGTAGTGCCCTAAATCCAAATCTGTTTCGGCGCCGTCATCGGTGACAAAAACCTCTCCGTGTTGAAACGGACTCATGGTGCCGGGGTCCACATTGATATACGGATCGAGTTTCATCATTGTGATGTTTAGACCGCGGTTTTCCATCAGCGTGCCGAGTGATGCACCGGCCAGACCTTTGCCAATTGAGGAGACCACACCGCCGGTAACAAAAATCATTTTCCTTGGTTTCTCATCCATCGAGGAACGCTCCTATTCTTCATTTTTTTAAGCGTGGAATCACATTCGGCAAGGGGATTGAGAGAACTCTCTCGGAATGCATTTCCCGCGTTTTGAACACGGGAGTAGACTATATGCCCACCCCGTTTCGTCTGTCAATCAGTACCTATTTGGATTTTAAAAAAAATATGAAAAGTACAAATTTGTAGAGCTATTTCTCGTACAGTAATGTTTCTACCAACGGTTCCGAGAAGTCCTGCAAATCTGGGAAAAAGCGGATAAAGTCCTGTTCAAGAACAGCATAGTGGGTTTGCAGGCCGGGCAACGCGTCTTTCAGGGGGGTGGGACGATTGAACCGTTCGCCGATACGCATCAAGGCATACGCGACATTTTCCAGCTTTTCATATGTGTTCAGCCATCGCCGTTCCAGTATTCGGTCGATGGTGGCGGTGAATCTGGGCGGGTAGGCGGGGTGGGGTAATGAAAGCGATTGGTATACGGATGCGAAAAAGAGATCCTTTCTAATGCGTGCATAATCGTTCCAACGGGTCAACAGAAAATGGTCGAATATCACATCCACCACAATGCTCCCGTACAGTCCGAACGGTGTCTGCAGCGCTTTCACACTGTGTACCACCGCGTCATGTGTGTCGGTGAATCGGTCTACTTCCCGGTGATGGCGAATGCCGCGGGCAATGTCTGTGCCGTAGGTTTCAGTCAGCGTTTCGATAGTGCCCATTGTAAAGTCCGCGAGAATGGAGCCCACGCGAAAGGAGTCGTTTGGAGGGGATAAAAATAGATGCGCAACGAAGTTCATGATTTGTCAGAAAAACTGGATAGATGAAGACTACCAGCTGTCATCCATGGGCGCGTCGAAGTCTTCGGCGTTTTCATAGTATTCATCATCGGCACCGGCAAAAGAACGGTTTACCGGAACACGCGGTTCCGGAAGGGGCATCCCCTCTTTAAAGAACGAGATGGTTTGGCGCATTCCTTCATTAAATTCCAATTCAGAGATTCTCTTTCTCTTCAACATTGTCGCAAGTACTCGCTGAAGAGATTTGTTTTTCCGTTCGTTTAATGTGTTTCCTTGTTCCCATACCTTGTGACGCTCCACCGGGTTCGGCAGCAGTTTAATTAAAAATACAGATTCCAGCAGGTTCAGTTCATTGGGTTCCCTGCCGAAATAATGATACGCCGCTTCACCGATTCCATATAGGGATGGACCGAATTCAATTACGTTGAAGTACAGTTCCAGTATTTCATCTTTGGTGAAATTGGATTCCAGAAACCAAACAAAAAAGAGTTCCTGCACCTTTCTTGAAAGTGTGCGATCCCTCGACAAGAAGAGGTTCTTAGCCAGCTGCATGGTAATGGTGCTGCCGCCATGGAACATGCCTTCCTTTTTTAAGTTCATTATAAGCGCACTGCGAATTTCAGGGAGGGTCAACCCCTTGTGAAACTCAAATTTTCCGTCTTCGGTAGTTAGTACCGCGGCGACCAGAAATGGCGAAATGGATTGGTACGGGGTCCATCGATTGGTTCCCGGGCCGGTGGTCAACCGAATTCGTTTACCGTTTTCGTCGTACGCCATATACGCGAACGGGCGTCGAAGATCGTCGGGGCGCAAGATGGCGCCGTAGTTGCTGATTTTGCAGCGGTTGTCGAGAGTGCCGTCAAGAACGGCTTCATCCGGTTTTTGAGCATCAAACGCCATGCGCATGTCAACGCCGATGCGTCCTTCCAGTTCCACACCGGTCAATTGGTCTCGAAGGGGAGAAGGAATTGCCTCAAAAATTTGCCTGCAGGAGGTGCTCGGCACATTGGCTTCTATATCGAACGCCAATCGGTCGAAATGAATATCTCCCCGAAACGTGACTCGCGCAGACCCTCTGGAAACCAGTGCGCGCTCCAGGTGTAGTATTTGTTCTTCTGTATTGTAGCTGGTTTTATAGTCGAACATGGCGCTGACACCCGTCAGCGGATTGGGACTGATGCGTTCGTGGGAAAGGGTGAGCCCGGCCAGAGAGGTTTGCCCTTCAACAACAATTTCCTTCTTATCTTCCGCCATGGTGACTTTGATTTGACCGTCCGCTGATGCGTTTGACCAGTCCACGTGCGCATTGTCGAACAACAGTCTTCCTGCGTTTTTTAGCGGTAAGTCGGGGACTTCGAGGACGAGTGATGGTGAACCCTGTTTGGGAATGCTTCCCTGCATGGCCCAGCGGGCATCCGTCTCAGTCAGTCCGCCGCTTGCCCGCGCGGATACCAGCATTTTATTGCTGGAAAGCAGTTCTGCGTTGATTTTGGTCAGCTCGAGCAGCTTGTCGGATTTCTGCCCCAATATAGCGCCGGATGCATTGTGGATGTGAACGACCACATCGAGGGCGGACGCTTCAGTAACGGCGGAATTTTTATCCGACGCTTTCGGGGTGTAGAGTCCCAGCTCCGACAAACTGGTCTGAACGTTGGCGATGGTTTTCTGGGCGGCTTCACGGTCGGCGGGTGCAGCAAAATCGGGACGTTCCAAATCGACGGCAATGTGTTTCAGCGCATAGTCATACTCAATTTCGAGATGTTCCCCTTTGGCCGCTGTGCGCTTTCCATCGCCGAATGTCCATTTTCGGGTTTGAATAATGGCTTTGTTTCCGGGAGTGATTCGACCGGTGAGCTCCTCCATTGTTCCGATGAAGCGGTTATCGTTAAATGCAATGTCGCCGCTCACGATATAGACTTCCGGAATCTTCAGGCTCTCCGGTATAGAATCTGCTGCTGCTGACGTATTGTTGCCGGAACCGGATTTTACCGCATCCAGCAGTTGTTTCCATTTGGGTGCTGCAGCGCCATTCGCCCGATCGCCAATCAACACATGCAGGCCGTCAATGCGCACACCGGTGATATCCAGTTTCCCGAGCAGCAGTGGACCTACTCGAAAGTTAACACCCAGTCGGTCGATTTTCGCAAACGGAAACTGGCGTTTGTTTTTATCGGTCGGCGAGAGCACCACTTGTTCGAATGAGACAGAAGTGAGTGAAACAGAAACGCTGTCGTACGTCACGGTAACGCCGAATTTGTCTTCGATTCTGGGAATCACCACTTCGGCGATTTGCTTGTCTGCACCGGTTTGCAGAAAAATAAAGAAGATAAATACGAGAACGACAACGAGAATCAATAATGCAAGTAACCAACGTTTTATACCCATAACGCCTCAGTTTCCCATGAGTTTTGTTGACTGTCCACCGCAAAAAGTGATGTACAATTCACTGGACTCAGTCCATTTTCGAAACGCATGACAGGTGGAAAAATTCCAGAAAATGAATCGCAAAAAGTTCCGGAACAGGGCAATAAGCGATGGCGTACAACAAATTGTGAGCGAGAGAAAAAACAACGATGCTATTAAAATCAGCATGTTATGAGATACAACAAAAACATCCGGGCTGTGTTGTGTATTTAGAAACCGGTGGACGGCCATTGGGGCAGGCGCTTGGAAATTCGCTGGGTGTGCCGGTATTTTCGTTGAATATCCGATATCCGCTTAGTCGCTGGATGTCCCGGAATCCGGTTGCCGCGCCGATTTTGTGGCTGGTGAAAGAAATTATGTACAAATGGACTCGTCCCGTGCTGAAGTCGCCTGTGGATTTGCCTCATACGTTGTCTGTACCGTTGGTTCTGGCCGACGATCGGGTCAGCAGCCTTCGTACGGTGAACGCTGCGCTGAAGACCCTGGCGGCCCGTGGTGTGACGCGTTCTCAGGTAATTGTCGTGACGCAACGGGCTGGGCACCGTGCCGTGGCAGGGGTGGACTACATTGTGGAGATTGCGTAGCGGTATTTATAGCGGCACTTCGATGGGGAGGCGCAATGTGAACACCTGCAGATTGTTTTCAGAAGAAATGGCGACAGTGCCGTTCATGTATTCGGTCGCCAATCCAACCGCGTAAAACGCCATCGCCCTTCCGTAGCGCGCGTCTTCACGGGATTTTGCGATGTATTGAAATTCCCGCGAAAACGATTGGTCATATATCGACGGGTCAATTCTGACGCCGTTATCGCTGACGCGTATTTCGACCATGCGACTATCGATTCGAATGTCGATAAGCACTTTGCCGCCGCCAGGCGTGTTGTGCATGGACTGCAAAATCAGGTTTTCAACAGCCAGTTTGGCATATGTGACGGGCCAGAAGCACATTTCACTGGGAACCTGAGCTCCGAGCACCACCATCGGTTCCATGGTGGTGAACATTTTTTTCAGTTTGGCCATAATTTCTTCAATGAATCGGTCGAGCGGTACAGGAACCGGCTCTATCTGTTCCCGCGACTCCAGTCTGGAAATATTGAGATAGTTGTCGAGCATATGCAGCAGCATTTTCAGTGCCACAGACGAATCACTTACCGCGCCCAGAACATCTTCCTCTGCGTCGTCGAGGACCGCTTCAAGATAACTGATATTGGCGGCAATGGCCGATATCGGGTTTTTAAAATCGTGGATATACAGTTTACTCAGGCCGGTTTGTACATCAATCCATTTTTGTAGATCATTTGACATGATTAACGAACTTTCTGGCTACGTACTCTTGCAATAGTCGCTTTTCCTTACGTTTCATGTTGCGAAAGGCAATACCCATTCCCGCGTCGCCGTCGGTGCAGGCGCTGACTACCTCTCCGGTGACAATCAGCGGTTCGGCGACCGGCGGCAGTGTCAGGCGGAGTGTCAGCGTTTCTCCTTCGCAATGAAGATACTCCGAATACAGATACGCGCCGACGGAACTGAGCTGGTATCGTTCAAACGGCGCGGGCTCACCATCTTCTCCCAGCAATTCCACTGCCGGTTGTGGTCGAGGGTGAGGCGTCACGGGCGGTTGCCGTCTGGAAACCAGACGCTTTGTCAGTGAAATTTTTCCCACAATAGCGATATTTTCGGATTTTGATTTCCTCATATTCCCCTTATTTCATGTTTTGGTGTCAGGGTCAAAATCTTTGCGTTCGGCTGAACTCGTCACAGCTGGTGAGCGTGTCGGTTTGGGCCGATGCAAGTCGTTCGTCAATAAAGCGGAGCAGCAGCGTTTTTCTCTTCATGATGTTTTCGATTTCCTCGTCGTTGAGCAGCGATTTTTTCCATTCATGGGATTGAACGACCGTCTGGATTTTTTCTTTAGTTAATTCGCGTATCTTGTTGATGAGGGCGAAGTCTATGCAAGGCATATTGGCCAGTGCTGTTTCGAGTTTTTCCGCCTGACGCTGCGATAGATTGTAGAACGCCTCGTTGTGGTCGATGAGTGCAATCTGGTTGCTCTCGCTAATACGGAACAGGTTTCCGCCGGAGAATCGATCCCAGTTGCTTAACAAGTAGTCTGTCATCACCATTCTTGCCAGGGCCGGGTGCAGGGGGCGGAATGAGGCGTCCCTGAGCAGCGCGGCGGGGTCGATTTTCCCTTTGCTGTTTTCTGCGCCGATGGGTTTCAAATTCTCCAGCCATTCAATCATGGCGCCGAAAACACGACCTTTTTCATCTCTCTCTATGGTAGACATGAAGTCGGCGGCGATTTTTTCATGTTCTTTCTGTAGTGCCGTTTCGATGCGACTTGGGTAAACGGCTCGCATCACGGATACCGGAACGCGTTGCACATCCAACATAGAGGCGATTCGAAAATACGCCACTTCGAGACGCGCGGAGTGATCACCCTTCTGGAGCGGTTTGAATAGGGCGCTGCGGCCGTCCTTAAATACCAGTCGTACAGATGATGAGCGACTGGAAACCGGTTTCACCTGCCGGAAAGGGGAATTTTGCAGACGTTCCAGCCAGACGGTCTGTGAATCCGGAGGTGTGGCCGAATCAGAATCATTGGAGACTACGCGCTCAGGAGGAGAGTCGATCGGGGGATGCTGAGTCGAAGGTGTTTCTTCATATGCTCGTGAGGGATGCGGCGTGTTTTCGTCCGCGTCAGAAATGGAGGACGCCCTTTTATCGCATGAAGCACCCGTTACGGAACATGTGAGAAACAACAATGTGTAAAGTACGGTCAGTCTCATAAATCTCCTATATGTAAGTTATATTAGAGGGAAGATGACCAACACGCAAAAAAATGGGCTTGTGAAAAATGGGGGTGTGGGGAAAGACGGGGAATGCCGCCGTGAGAGCCTAGTGAATGATGCGTTTGGGAGGGTTGCCTAGATATTCTTCGTCTTCGAAGTAGGTATCGAAATCCAGGTCATCGGTGTCGTCGATGAATCCGATCATTTCTGGAACGGGATACATCTGCCAATCTTCGGAAGGTTCGTGCATATCGTGAAATTCGATACTTTGCGGCTCCATCGCCTGAAGCAAATCTTCCACGTCGCGTTTGCGCACACCGAAAGAAAGCGGCCACGCAACTTCGTTATCGCTGACCATGATGGGGTGCTCCTGTTCCCATCCGTTTTCATTGCGGAATCCATATTGTTCGTATATTGCCGCCAACGCCGACAGCTCGGCCTGTCCGTTGCCCTGCTCAAACAATGCGTCTACTTTCTGCGCGATGGTGTTGAAAAGTGTTGTGAGCGTTAACTGGCAGCTTTTCGCCTGTCTCGATGTGGTGAATCTGGCGATGGCGATGATGGAGTTGAATATCTCTTCGTTGTTGGAGAAAGGTCTCATAGTGCCACCAAACTACCACACCCATTGCTGATAAGCCATGAAATATTGTCATCGATTGGCAACATTTCTGTTATCACCGATGGGTTCAGGGGTGCTTCTGATTTTGATTAAACTGGAATTTTGACGGTACTCCCCATTGACCCGTTGGGGTGAATTGCGGTATTTATAAACTATCAAACAGAAAAGAGGTTACGGTGAGTGACGACCTGAAAAAGAAGGAAAAAGAGGTCTTTGAAGCCGGAAAAACCATGTTGGATTGGCGTTCCGACGATTCAGAGAAAATCCCGGCAGCGCCGGCGACACCGGAGTCGTCGGCCTTGACATCCGAGTTGCAGGGCGACGATGAGACAACGGCCGTAGAAGCCACGCCCGACGGAACAGAAGCGGATTTCGATGCGGCGACGGGTGTGACGAGTTCGCCGCCGCAACCCATCGCCGTGTCCGGCGCCAAACAGACAATGATCGGGATGGCGGCGGTACAGCCGGCAGACAAAGAGGGAAAGATTCAGCCCCAGCGTCCGACCAATCCGCCCAAAGGGGTGTCCAATCCTCCTCCCCCTGATGATCCGCGGGAGCCCCAGGCAGAGACCGAAGCGGAACTGAAAAACTTTTTCAAGGGGAAAGCCGACCCGCCGCCGTTGCCGACGGATGCCGAGGAGGAAGCGTCCCCCAAGATGCTGACCAATGCCGATATTGCCGATTTCGATTTTGGCTTCGACAATCGGGTGACTTCGAAAAATACGGTAAATGAGGAAACACGTGCACGGTGGCGAAAACAGTATGAGGAAGCCGCCGCGCGTGAGGCGGAGATGAAGCTTGCCGATGCGAAGGAATCCACAGCGTTTGGCGATACGGCGTCGACAGCAAGCGATACCGACAGCGGAGACGATGAGCAGACACTGGTGGCATTGGATGACGACCTGCTGGAGGAGATCGAATCGCCTGATGATGAAGACGGTGATGAGCTTGACGAAGAACCCACAAGGGTGGCCCACGTGAACGCCATTGCCGGCGCGCCGGAGGTGGATTCAGCGAGTGCCGCAGATGAATTTTCCGAGATGCCGGATACTGTAGAATCCTACACAGAAGAGGTTGAAACTGACGTAGGGGTAGGTTCAACGCAGAGTGAGTCCGGTGTGTCGGTTGATGCCCATTCATCTGAAGATGACGCGGAAACGCCGGTGGAGGACACCGATGGTATAGATACGGAGTCCATTCATAAGGATGACGATGATGCGGATGATGCGACATCTGTTGATGCAGAAGACGGTGCCGCAGAAGAAATGCAGAATGCCGCTGAGGATGACAGACCGCTGGTATGGGACGATAGCGACGACCGGTCTTCGGCGGCTGCGGTTGCGCCGAGAGAGGAAAGTGCGGATTCCGGTGGGGAAGACAGAGAGAAAACGAAATCGGAAGAACAGGCGAAAGGCGCGGTGTCGGCAAAGTCACCTGCCGCGCAAACAACTTCTTCTCAGGGTGAGGAAAAAAGTGCGGCGGGGAAGATTGTGGGCGGTCTTCTTGGCGCGGCTGCGTTGGCGGCAATCGGTTTTTTGATTTTTCGCAGTGGCCCCGTGCAGCAGCGGTTGAATGATGGCAGCCCGAATGCAAATACAGAATCGTCTGCGGTGACAGTGGCGGACGACCTGTCAGATGTTCCGGACGCAGCGGTCGCATCTGAACCGAAGACGGCCGTTTCCGAGGAGCCTGCCGTCGCCGAGGAGCCTGCCGTCGCATCTGCCGCGGACGAGACGGGTGGCGCAGAAGAAGATGATGAAATTGTGGTGGAAGACGATGAAGCGGCGGAAGCGGTCGATGAAGTGACCGCCGCAGAGAAAGCGGCAGCTGCGAAGGCAGCCGAAAAAGCCGCCGCCGAAGAAGAAAAACGGTTGGCGGCCGAGGCCGCTGCAGAAGTAAAACTTGAAAAGAAACGGGCAGCAGCAGAAGCCGCTGCGGCGAAGCAGGCGGAAAAAGAGCGGCGGATAGCGGAACGTGCAGCGAAACGGACGGAAGCCAAACGATTGGCTGCGGAGGAAGCTGCGGCGAAACAGGCGGAGAAAGAGCGACGGGTGGCGGAACGTGCGGCCAAACGGGCGGAGGCGAAGCGATTGGCTGCGGAGGAAGCTGCGGCGAAGCAGGCGGAGAAAGAGCGACGGGTGGCGGAACGTGCGGCCAAACGGGCGGAGGCGAAGCGGTTGGCTGCGGAGGAAGCTGCGGCGAAACAGGCGGAGAAAGAGCGGCAGGTGGCGGAACGTGCGGCCAGGCGCGCTGAGGAAGTGCGATTGGCCGAGGAAGCGGAGGCGGCGAAAAAGGCCGCGTCGCAGAGGGCGGCCTCGGCAAGAGCGGGGGCAGCGGTGGGGTCGTTTCAGACCAGTGATCCGAATGTGTTGATTTTTCCGGCTCGTTTCAATGAGGGAACCGCAACCTTCTGGTTCATGGATGAAGATGTGGAAAAAGCGTTTATCACTGCATTGCGCATGAAAGCGGAAGGAAAACATCTGGTCATTCGTGGATATATTATGCCCTCTGAAAAAGACCGCAAGTTGGGTCGCATTGCCAGGAGTCGTGCATGGGCCGTGCAAAAATACGCCCAGCGCAAAGGCATCGACGGTTCTACAATAGACGCCACCATCGGGAATTTACGCCTTAAAGATGAACTGCCGACCGAACGTACTCAGTTGGTGTCGATCACATTCATCGATCCGGTTGCGTCTGAAGAATAATCAAATCACCCCTTGTTGATAATCTCTGCGAAGCGCTTATTCGTCAGTGGGTTTGGCTTTGGCGCAGGAGGCATCGTGGCCGAAGATACACGCATTGGCGTAATATTCCGCGGCCCTACCAGGGTTGCGGTCGGTGCCGATCCCGTTTTCAAGAAACAGGGCGGCATTGGCGCAGGCATACATGTTCTGCAGTGCACAGCCATCCACGTTGAGGCTGAAGGCAATTCCGTAATTTCGTTCAACCAGTGTTCCTGAGAAATACATGCGGCTGAGTACCACGCAGGCCACCGCATGCCCGCCGTCGCAGGCTTTGCGGTAGGCGTAGAGACTGAATTTTACGTGGTTCGGTTCATCTTCGAATGTCTCGTAGATACGGCCGACGGCGAAACAGGAATCCATGTCTCCTTTGTCGCATTTTTTCATGCACCGAGTCACGTTTCGTTTTTGGCAGCGCAGTTTCTTTTTGGGAACAGGGGGGACTTCTACGTCGATAATCGGGCTGTTTTCCATAGGTGTGACAGATTGGGTGACACCGGCGGAGGCCATGTACCGGGCTTCGTACTCATCGGCGTATTGGGGACTAACGCAGGTGCCGGCAATACAGACGCGGTCTCCTTTGCATTGATTGTCGTGGGTGCAACCGGTTCCCGGTGCGGAATCCTCTTCTGCATTGTCGGTATCAGCTGATGCCTGCTGTTCGGGAAATCCGACTGAACCGGGAGTTCCGACGATGATTTCGCTGTCGTCGCTGATTTCTGCGACAGGTGGTTTACTCACACATCCGAAAGTCCCAAGTATAAAAATATATGTAAGATTAAAAATCAGCAGCCGCTGGACTCGATGCATCCAATTTCCTCCTTCGTCGTGTCGGTCGACGAATCACTTCCCCCGAATACGAATTGTACCCTCCTGTGCATCCTTGTGGCAAGGAACTTTATAAATATGGGAAAAAAGTAAGTGAATTCGATTGGAAAAAGATAGCTTGCTTGTCGGTCACATTTAGATCCAGCCCATGTCGTGTATGATTTCACGAACAATCAAACAATGATTGATGAGGTCGGATTCGCTTTGATATTCAGACTCGTAGTTAAGACCGTAAGGCCAGAAATGGGCCATGTCACCGTGAATTTCAGCGGTGTCATTGTTTTCGATTTCTCGTAGCTTCGCTGTTGCGGATTCGCCGGCGTACACGCCGTCCACGATAAGAGACTGATACTCCCACGATGTACCGATACCCATGGTATGCGCAATTTCGTGCATTGCGGTGGCCACCTGCATGGTACCGAAGTTGCCGAAGCGGATAGAACCGTTGATGTTGCCGTCCGCAGTCTGTACGTCCGGATTGTATTGGGCGTTGATTTCTTTTGTGAGGTCGGTGTAGCAATTGTAATAGTAGATTGCCTCATCCATCGCCGCCATGATGAGCGTGTAGGCTTCCTGTTGCTCTGCGGTGGGATTATCGACAGTGGCCAGGGTGTAGGTGACCGAGCCGGCGGCAATGCACCCGGTGTCAGAATCAGAATCAGTGTCCGCGTCAGTATCTGCGTCAGTATCTGCGTCAGTGTCCGCGTCAGTATCTGCGTCAGTGTCCGCGTCAGTATCTGCGTCAGTATCTGCGTCAGTATCTGCGTCAGTATCTGCGTCAGTATCTGCGTCAGTGTCCGCGTCAGTGTCCGCGTCAGTGTCAGAATCGGTGTCAGCGTCGGTGTCTGAGTCGGTGTCTGCGTCAGTGTCAGAATCGGTGTCCGTGTCGGTGTCGGTGTCCGTATCTGAATCTGCATCACCGTCCGCATCAGAGTCAGAATCCGCATCGCCATCAGTACCGGTCGCGTCCTGGTTTTCTCCATCAGTTGCACAACTGATTATGAACATAAATATAATGAGAACGATCATGCACGACCATCGAAGTTGACTCATTGTTTTCTCCTTTTACTCAGGGTTGTTCCTTGATTGTGCATACTGCCGTTTTTTGCTATCTTTAGAGTTCCATTCAATAGGGAGAACAGCTCATGAAAAATCGGCTGACACTTTGTTCGCTTCTCATCTTATCGCTTCTCGGCTGTGGCGAAAAGGACAATTCTGCCATAGAACAGCGAGTGGCGGCATTGGAGAAAAAGGTAACCGAGCTTGAATCAGAATTGAAGGCCTGTCAGGAAAGCGATGTGGTACCCATGGCACCGGTTGAGGAGAAAATCGACGCGCTGATTCAAAAAGTCGATGCATTGCAGACGCCGGTCGCTAAGCCGGTTCCACTGGCCGAGCCGGATACCGAGGCCATTCCCAAAACTCCTTCGCAAAGCAACTCGGAAAGTGATGAGACAGTACAAATCGGCTTGAGTAAGTCGGAAGTTGACAAAATCATGGCCGGCGTCAGACAACAGGTCCAACTCTGTGGGTTTCAGCCAGGGTCGGTTATTACTTTTTCTGTACGTGTGGCCAACACCGGACGCGTATCCGACGTGACGCCCCAACCGCCTCATCGAGATACACCGGTAGGGCGCTGCGCGGCAAAAGTGTTGTATCGCTTGGTTTTCCCTGCAACTGGTTCGTCTGTCAAATTCAGTCATACTTTTTCATTTTGAAAAGCACGGTCGGAACCGACGGAACCGGGCTCTTGGTGAAAACGTTGTCTCTTTTATTTTCGTGATTATTTTCCAGCCATGAAAATTAAAATCCAGCCCAATGACGTTTCTGCGATACCGCAAGATCCGTATGAACTCATTTCAGACATTTTTATCGAAGCCGAAAAAAAGATACCGGTCAATCCATTATCTGTGGTGTTGGCCACCGCTGATAAACGCGGGCGTCCGTCCTCACGAACCGTGTTGTTGAAGCAGTACAGCCGCAATGGGTTTGTTTTTTTTACCAATAGCCAAAGTCGTAAAGGAAGACAGCTCGACGAGAACCCATATTGCAGTTTGACATTTCATTTTGCGGCGCTTTGCAAACAGGTGCATGTTGAAGGCAAAGCGGCGCGAATCGCTGCGGCGGATTCTGATTCGTATTTTGCATCACGTCCTCGGGAAAGCCAGATTGGCGCATGGGCATCTGCGCAATCGCGTGAAATACCGGAGGGCGACTCTCCGGAACAGCGATATCAAGAATTCGATGAACGATTTTTTCATTCAGACAATGTGCCTAGACCAGGACATTGGAATGGGTACCGGGTGGTTCCCGAACGAATTGAGATTTGGCTGGAAGGTGCCCATCGCCTACATACGCGGTTTTGTTACACAAAAGAGAATGCTCAGTGGCGGGTTGCGAGGCTGTTTCCCTGAGGAGTGCGATGTACTGGCGATAAGGGAAATATCCTGCGGAAATCGCAGTAGTTTTAGGAATTGACATCTATGATTTCGTGATTTTATTTGCCCCAAGGACAATCGCTTTTCTGTTTAAAATTTACAGTCCGTGTTGTCACTTGAAACACTCGCCCCGGGGACACATTGCTCAACAATGTGCGACTGGAAGTGGGTTGAGGAGTGCATGTGCCTGTGGGCAAAACGGAAAGGAATGGAAAACCGATGAACACTCAATTGAACAACGGCAAAGGAAATCCTGAAAAAAATATTGTCACCAAGACGATTGCGGCGGTACTGGCGGCAGGCGTTATCACAGCGCTTTCGGTCAGCGGCGCATATTTGCTGGTCGCCCAAATTCAACCGGCTACCACCGGGACGACTACTGCGGTCGTTAACAGCTGCGGCGAAAGCGACGGTGATGACAAACCCAAAGCAGTAGAGAACACCTGCGGGGAAGATAAAGACAAAGGAGGTGGCGGCGGCAGCTATATGGATGTATAAAATCTCCCACTTTGTTTTCCGCTAATTTTTCCACACATTGGTTTTTCGTTATTTGTTTTTGTGGAAGTATTCGTAAATTGTTTTGGCGAGTACGTTTCGCTCCACCGGTTTCATCAGATAGGAGCGGGCACCGTTTTTTTGTACAACTCGTTCAAATACTGACTCACAATAACCGGAGCAGATGATCACCGGCGTATCGGGCTGGATGCTCACAACGGCGTCTGCCAGTTCCTCACCGGTGAGATTGGGCATTGTGTAGTCGGCAATAAGCATATCAAACAACTGGGGCTGTTGCTTAAATCGATTCAGCGCGTCCACGCTTGATGTGGTTGCGGTGACGCGATATCCCATCGCTTCGAGCGAAAGCTGCTGAACCTGTGTGAGTAGCGGCTCGTCGTCCACAAAAAGAATGTGCTCGCCGCTGCCGGGGAATTCTTCAATATCTTCAATCGACTCTCTGGATGAAATTTCGGTTTTTTTAGGTAGATATATATGAAACTGTGTTCCTTTACCTTCTTCGCTATCAACCGTGATGAATCCGTTCTGCTGGGTAACAATGCCGTGCACGACCGACAGTCCGAGTCCGGTGCCTTTTCCTTTTTCCTTGGTGGAAAAATAGGGGTCAAAAATTTTCGGAAGCACGACTTCGCTGATGCCGCACCCCGTATCGGCGACAGTCAGCTTCAGATACATACCAGTACGGATGTCTGATGATAGAGCCGACTTTTTTTCATCCAGAGAAACGAAATCTACAGACAGCGTGATTCTGCCGTGACTTTTACCGATGGCGTGGGCGGCGTTTGTGCATAGGTTAATGAGCACCTGTTGAAGTTTGGCGCTGTCGGTAACAAATGTGCTGTCATCCACACAGTTTTCTTTGTTGATATGAATGGTTGCAGGCAGTGTCGCCCGCATGAAGGATATTGTCTCATCAATCATGTCCTCAACAATCACCTGGGTTTGCGTGCTTTCGGTTTTTTTTCCGAACGTCAGAATCTGTTGAACCAGTTGCCGTGCACGTTCGCTCGCTTTCTGAATTCCTGTAATGTAATGAAAGGCATGTTCTTCTTTGGAAATTGACAGCTCCAGCAGATCTGCGAAGCCCATGATGCCGGCAAGGATATTGTTGAAGTCGTGGGCAATACCGCCGGCAAGAATTCCCATCGCATCCATTTTCTGTGCGTGCAGCAACTGGGCCTCCATCTGCTTGCGAGAGGTGATGTCCCGATCAATACCACGGTATCCGCGAAATCGACCTTCCGCATCAAAAATAGGAGAGCCGCTGGATTCAATTGAAACCATATGGCCGTTTTTGTGACGGTTGATATTTTCAAGATTTGAAAAAGGAGCGTGTACGTTTTTGCTTTCCGCGAACTCTCTGGCGACTTTTTCTTTTTCCGGGGAGGGAATAAAATCAAAAGCGTTTTTCCCTATCACTTCTTCAGGGGTGTACCCGAGAATTCGGTATACTCCCGGGCTGGAGTAAGTGAATACCGTGTTTTCGTCAAATTCCCAAAACCAATCCGTTGAATTCTCAGCCAAATCAAAAAAACGTTTCTGACTTTCTATCAAGCGGTTTTCCGCTTCACGCTGCTCAGTGACGTCGAACAGCATGCCGATGGCAAACTCATCGTCCTTTTCGGTTGTGTAGGAGACGACCTTGTCGCGGACCCAAACCCAATGTCCCAGCCTATGCCGAACGCGAAAATGAATTGCGTAGGCGTTTTTTTGTACAAACAGGTCGTTGACGGCGGCAATCGCCTTTTTCAAATCGGCCTCGTGAATATGTGACTTCCAGAAGTCTTCGCCCTGGGAGAGGATTTCTACCTGGGAGTATCCGAGTACCGACGAAACACTGGGGCTGATATAATAATCGCTGCGATCCCGATTGGTTATCCAGGCGACCGCAGGCATCGCTTCTATCAGTATTTTACAGCGCTCAATCTCTTTCATGGTATCCCAATAAGTAAGCACACAAAAGGCATAAGGTCAAATCCGAGTTTGATGATTTGCAGAATATTCCGCTGTGTTTTTCACGTTCGAAATGAGGTAGTCGGATTTGAATGGGTTCTTTTTTTTTGCTTGCCGGAAAGACTATCATTGCACGGCATATTGTTACTTTAAAACGCAAGGATTGTCGTTTGAGTTGGCTCGTGGTATTTACGTAATATGACATATCGCTTTCCTAAACTCATCAAAACAAAGCGCGATCGCGGCGAGTTGACCGCAGACGAGATTCGGTTTGCAATCGAACAGTACACGGCCGGTGCGGTGCCGGATTATCAGATGTCCGCATTATTGATGGCGGTGTATTTCAATGGACTCAGCCGTTTGGAATTGGATGCGTGGACCGATGCCATGCTTCATTCGGGGGAGGTGTTGAATCACGATCATGTAACCGGTACAAAAGTAGATAAACATTCCACCGGCGGTGTGGGTGACAAAATATCGATTCCGCTGGCACCCGCGGTGGCGGTATGCGGGGTGCCGGTGCCCATGATTTCAGGCAGGGGATTGGGACACACCGGCGGTACCCTCGACAAACTGGAATCCATTCCGGGATTCAACGTGAATTTGTCTGTTGCGCGAGCCAAAGAGGTGCTGGCGAAGCACAATCTGTTCTTAATCGGACAAACCGCCGATGTGGCACCGGCCGATAAAAAGATGTATGCCCTGCGCGACGTGACCGGCACAGTGGAATCAATTCCGTTGATAGCGTCGTCGATAATGAGCAAAAAACTGGCGGAGGGAATCGACGCATTGGTATTGGACGTGAAGTTTGGCGCGGGTGCGTTTATGAAGGATTTTGATCAGGCAAAGGTGTTGGCGCAAACGCTGATATCCATCGGGCGCGGCGCAGGAAAACAGGTGCACGCCCTTTTAACCGACATGAACATACCACTTGGGAAAACCGTGGGTAACAGTCTTGAAGTGCGCGAGTCAATTGAAGTGCTTTCGGGAAAAGGCCCGGCCGACGTGCGAGAGCTGACCATTGAACTCGGGGCGCACATGGTGTGGCTCGGAAAGCAGGCGACTTCGCTTGATGAAGGACGGGAAAAAGTGACAAACGCCATTGATTCAGGTGCGGCATTGGATCGCTTCGCAAAGATTATCGAGGCACATGAAGGGAATGCGGCGGTTTGTGACAACCCGGCGCTGCTTCCCACCGCGGCGTATAGAGAGCCGATACTCGCAGCAGAGAGTGGGATATTGACACATGTTGAACCGATGGCCGTTGCGATGGCCGCACTTAGCGTGAATGCCGGTCGTCTGAAAAAAGAAGACGCGGTCGATCCGTCCACCGGCGTGGAATTGGCGGTACAGGTAAATGATTCTGTACAGCAGGGAGAACCAATCGCCTGGCTGCATCACAACGGCAGCGGGAATGATTCGGCAGTTGCGCATCTGAAGGAAGCATTCCGAATCGACGATGACATGACAGCGCCCCCGCCGCTCATTCGGGAGCGGATTCAGTGAGTGTGATATGATACGATTTCAGGGAGTATTGGGTATTGTGGTGATATTGCTCATCGCCTGGGGGTTTTCTTCCGATCGCAAACACATTCCGTGGCGCGTGATTGTGTGGGGGTTGGGGCTGCAGATTGGGTTCGCACTGTTGATACTCGGAACATCGGGGGGAGAGACGGCGTTCGATTATATCCGCCTGGGTGCGCATCGATTGCTGTCGTTTACTGACGCGGGCGCCGGGTTTCTATTCGGGAATTTATATCAGGGGGTGGAGTCAACCCCACCGGGAGACCCCGGCTGGGCACTGCAACTGCTCGATCGCAACAGTCATCCGTTGGGGTTAGGGACCGTGGTGGCATTTCATGTGTTGCCCATCATTATTTTCTTTTCAGCGTTGACCGCGATTCTGTATCATTTGGGGATTATGCAGAAAATCGTGTCCGGTTTCGCATTTGTGATGCAACGCACTATGAAAATCAGCGGTCCCGAGTCGCTGGCAGTGGCGGCGAATGTGTTTGTGGGAATGGTGGAGGCGCCACTTTGCATCAAACCGTATCTGAAGAAGATGAGCACATCTGAACTGGCCTGCATCATGACCGCCGGATTTGCAACGGTGGCCGGGTCGGTGATGGCTAGTTACATTCGTTTTGGCGTGGACGCCGGTCACTTGCTGGCCGCTTCAGTGATGAGTGCCCCGGCGGCCATTGTCATTGCGAAAATTATGTATCCGGAACAGGTTGTTCATTCTACCCAAACGGTGAAAATTGAAGTCGATGATGATTCTGTGAATGTGATTGATGCGGCCGCCAACGGCGCCATTCAAGGAGTGAAGGTGGCGGCTATTGTTGCCGCGATGCTTATCGCCTTTTTATCGCTAGTGGCGATGATTAATTATTTCCTCGGTTTTGCGGGGACCTCCCTGGGGCAATTGCTGGGTTGGATATTCGCACCGTTGGCGTTCTGTATGGGGGTGGAAACCGGTGAGGTGATGCAGGTAGGGGCGCTGCTGGGTACAAAGCTTTCTATCAATGAGTTTGTGGCGTATCTGGATTTGGTGGCGCTGAATGAATCGCTGTCTCCCCGTTCGTTCACCATCGCCACGTTCGCGTTGTGCGGTTTTGCGAATCTGGGGTCCGTAGCCATTCTCATCGGGGGCATCGGCACCCTGGCGCCGGAACGGAAAAGCGAACTGGCGAAAATGGGGCTGAAAACCATGCTCGCCGGCGCACTCGGTTCGTTCCTGACTGCGACTATCGCCGGCATTATTCTGGGATAGTTATTTTCGTAACTTACGGGACGGGTCGCCCCAGGGTGTTCATCAGCCAGGTCATGGCGGAGCGCGGATTCCCGTTATCCACGAGTCCGCTGTATGGCGCCTGGCTCCATGTCTGACCGTAAATCCAGCCCCAGATAGTAATACCGTGGATATAGTCGGTGTTGAGAAAGAAGGGAATGTGTTCTTGGTATTTGGCAAGTTGCTCTGCGTCACTGGTGGTGCTGATGTCATACTCGGTGATGTACACAGGTAGGCCCGTATCGTTGTGCAGCTTGGCAATCAATGTTTGCATGGTCTGGGTGGAAATCGAGGCGTGGTCTAAATCGTGGGATTGAGCGCCAATCGCGTCAATGGGCGCGCCCGCGTTTTGAATCGTATTTGCAATATCGATGAAGTGCTGATTGTCTCCGGACCATTCAATGTTGTTGTAGTCGTTCAGAATGAGAATCGCGTCGGGACAGGCATCTTTGGCCCAGTTGAATGAATTGGTAATCCAAGCCCAGGTGGTGTTGGTGCCACCGCCGATGTTGTTTGCGAAATCGGGGGTGGTGTGAGGCGGTGGTTCATTTACAACGTCGATGAGCCGGGTGTTCGGGTAACGGGTACAGAATTCATTCATCCACGATTTCACGTCGACTTCCTGTAGGATGGCGGCATTGTTGGGTTGTTGGCTTCCCCAGATGAACGCATGTTGTTTGAAGATAATATTGTGGTCTTCTGTGTATGCGTATATCGCATCTAATGCCGACCAGCTGCGAGGGCCACCGGCGTTGGGCTCAACCGACCCCCATTTGCCGGCGTTCTCAGGTGTGATTTGATCCCAGTAGTCGGAGAAGGTCATGCCGTCGTAGTCAACACTGTTGCTGTAGCTGGTCGTGATGTTGCCTACAAATTTGGGTATGTCCACGACGGTCCCTTCGGTGGGATACAAGTCGTGAATACAGTAGTTGAAACTCACTACAGCGTTTACATCTCCGGCTGCGTACATTTGTACGGAATTGATACCGGTGTCTGAACTGAATGTGCTTCCGTTGCTGCCCCAACATTCCGTGGCGAATTCGCTCCATCGAAATGTGTTTTCTCCGTCGGACAGTTCAACACAATAGGTTTCGCCGTCCTCGGCATTCAGTTCCAGGCGAAGAGTTGCGGATGTGTTGTTGGTAACATTGATATACACTCCGTTGTAAAGCTCGTCGGCATACCAAGCATCGACGATATCACTGCCCTCTACTTGATCTACATTCATTCCTACCAGCCCCAGCGAACTGTAGTCCTCGATCAACATTCCCTCCACACATAGCGATGATGTGCCGAATGTGTGGTCATCGGTTATTTCGGTAATGGTGCCGCCCGTTGCAGGGCCGGTGTTGCTCCACCCTTCGCCGCGCCAATCCCCGGCTACAAAATACGGCGAATTAGTATCTGAATCGGTGTCAGAGTCTGTATCAGCATCAGTGTCAGCATCGGTGTCAGAGTCTGTATCTGCATCGGTGTCAGCATCGGTGTCAGCATCGGTGTCAGAGTCTGTATCAGCATCAGTGTCAGCATCAGTGTCAGCATCGGTGTCAG
>JAFGXQ010000017.1 GCA_016936575.1 Deltaproteobacteria bacterium | reverse complement strand
TAGTCAGCGAGCAATATTAAAAATTATTCGGTGGCGGGCAGGTACGCAGCGGCGGCGGTTTCCATGGAAACCACACCGCGGGCGAGTCGGCCCCGCAATACGTCGAATCGGGTTTTCTGACTGTACATGCCGATGGCCTGGCGAAGGGCGGCTTCTGCAGCCTGCGCATTGGGCGAAAACGCCATGCCGGTACCGCTCTTCATGGCTGGGTCCAGTTCAACAAAAGGTGTCGGCGCATCGGTTGCCACTAGCGGCACTGTGCCGGCGCACAGGGCCGCGGTAATGGATTCGGGTACATTGTCAAGCACACAGAAATCGGCTCCGCCCACCAGCGATGCGTCATTTGCCGACGCCGGTAGAAAACTGATGCGGTCGGGATATGTGTCTGCCAGAGACTTGATGTTCGGGTCGTTCAGGTCGCCAGTACATATGACTTGCACCTGCTGTGTGAGTATGTGTTTCAGCGCTTCAGATATTCCCTCTGCGCAGTTCTTTGCGATGTAAATAAGGGGAACCCGGGGGTGTACCGGAAGTCCGACCGCCTGCTGCAGTGTGGCCTTGGCCGATTCCTTGTGGTGTATGGTCATTTTGGGCGAATCGCTGCTTATCTCTACAATTGCCGCGCGCCCTCGGGATACGATGTGGTTCAGCGCCGAAGTCGGCGTCGAAACGATTTCCTGGGCCAGCGTCTGTCCGTGAATGATGATTTTGTCGAACCGGTCATACCCATTTGTATTTTCCGGAGGCATGCCGGAGATGGCGGCGACTTTCTGTGGTATTTGAGACAGTCCGTCTTCGACAGTGAACGCGCCGTCCCACGAAATCAGCAGCTCCGGCGAGAAATCCGACGACGCCACCAGTTCGGCAGCGGCTTTGCCCAAGGCGGAGGCTCGGTATGCCGCGTCGGTTTCGTTTTTCGGTTTCAACACAAACACGTCAATGCCGCCGGTGGTTCTGGTATCAAACCGTGTATAGGAGAGCGCACTGCCGCAGTCGGTGATTTCCACCGGATGGAGTCGCAACGCCAGCGCCGGTTCCGCATTGGACAAATCGCCTTTTCCCGGAACAATCATGCGTACATTGTGACCGCTCTTTACAAATTGGGCGGCCAGTTTCCAGGGAAGCTGGGACTCTGTTTGCTTGGCGTCTGGGGAGTAGTGACTACTCAACATCAGTATTTGCATCGTAAACCTCGTTTAGTATTTTTCACGGCGCCGCTCGAAATCTATGGTCACCGGCAGCCTGAATACCACAGAACGTCGAAGCCTTTAACCCTATTCCGTGAAAAAATATGTACGATGGATTCTGTCGGGAAGAGATGCTTGAGCGTGTTTTTTGACTATTTTATGAAAATGCGCTGGAACAAAGAGCTGAATCCTGTAAAGGTAACCACTATTATTACGATAAACCCATGGCTTGGCCGATGGAAAATGGAGGTTCTCTGATGAGCAGACTTTTATTATTACTTTTATATGTAACAGCGATGTTCGCGGTGGCTTGCGGTAGTGACAGCGAGGGCAAAACGCCCACAACCGACGCCGACACCGATACCGATACTGACTCGGACGCTGATTCCGATACTGACAGCAACGATGCAGATACGTCGGACGATACCGATACCGGCTTGATTCCGCTGACCAGCGAAATGACTCAGGACGGCGGCTTTGTGGTTGTCGGCGACGGCGTTTGGACCGGCTACAGCTGGACCACCGCGCAAGGGGAGTTTGAGGGCGAAGTGAGCACCATCACCCCCGAAGAGTTTACCGAATTGAGGGCCGGCGAGCCGCTGTGCGCCTCGGGCCAGGTGGTGATGACCTGGGGTCCGGATACCGATAATCCCGCAGACACCGAACTGGTTCACACTTACCAGGGATTGGCCATGATTGGTGTGAATGTGAATCAGGCGCGCGATACCGACACCGCCAGCACCGAGGAAACCCCGGCCGGCACCGTCACCCCCACCGGAAACGGTCTGCGGGTGGTCATGGCCTGGCGTCAACCCGGCGCACCGTTCAATTTTACCATTCGCGTGCAGCTGAGCGGACCCAACTCTGAAACCGATGAACTGGATCGCTGGTGTTACCAGGTACAGGAAGAAGACCTCGACGAAAACAACGCTGTGGTTATTCCCTGGAGCGAGTTCCATTCCTATTGCTACGATGTGATTAAACGCATGGGGGATGAAGGCGCATACACCGGACAGGAATTCGAAGCCGTGGTACTGCAGGTCTCCGAAGGCAACAGCGCCACCCGCCCGTACGACATGTGCCTGGCGGACATCGCCCCCTTCGAAGGCGAAATCGATTCCGATGAACCCGTAGACACCGCCACCGACACCGACACCGATACCGCCACTGAATAGTCCCTATTCTACTTTTCCAGAATTGTTTTTAATTGTTCCGTAAGTTGTGGGATATCGGTCTGCAACGTACTCCACACTTGGTCGAGGTCCACATCGAAATAAACATGCACCAGTCGGTTTCGCATACCGACAATAATCGGCCACGGGATTTGGGGATGTGTGGATTGACATTCTGTAGAAACGCGTGCTGCTGCTTCCCCCAGAATCTCAATGCATTTTATCAGACCCAATGTCCAAATATGGTCCTTATCGAGATCCTCGCGAGTTCGAGTTGCGGTGGATTCCATCGCTTGAGTAGCGGCGTCTATCATGTGTTGAATTCGGATTCGGTCTTTAGAATCCATAATGAATTTCTCTTTTTGAAAGTACGTCGTCGCGGAAATATTTGCTCAGTTCTGCGGGTGTTCTAAGGTCCACTTTTCGATGGAGCATCGCGGATAATTCGGCTTCCAGCGCCGCCATCTGCAGGAACCCGGGTGTGCACCCCGGAACAAATTCAACCAGAATGTCAACGTCGCTGTCAGGGGTGAACCGGTCCGTCAGGATGGAGCCGAATAACGACAATTTTGCAATATGATGCTTTTCGCAGAAGGTTTTAATTTCTTGCGGATCCAATGTCACATTGTGATTTGTCGTTTTCTCGCCCATAGACCGCAGTGTAATAGAATTCTGAAAAGCCGTCTACTTATTGAAACACTGGGGTTCGGGGTTTCCTTCGGGATAAAGGATGTGTCCTTCGCGTGATTGGGGCGGTTCTTCGCTGGTTTGGGGTGGTTCTCCGCTTGACGGGGGCTGTCCTTCGCACTTTTTACCCATTCATCGACGGGTTTAAGGTGTTTTTTTCGTCTTTTGATTACATGTTTGCCGCTTTGTCGGCGGTGGTTTTACCGTGCAGGATTCGCAATTGGGTCAGCTATGCGGATTTCGTGCTTGCGGAGGTTTTTTGGGCTTTTTCGTCGCGGGCGCCTTTGATGACCTGGAGGGCCATCAGGCCGATGCCGACGACGATAGAAACGTCGGCGACGTTGAATGTGGGCCAGTGGTGTTCCTTGCCGTCCATCACTACGTACCAGTCCACGAAGTCGATGACGTAGCGGTAAATCATGCGATCGAGCAGGTTGCCCAGTGCGCCGGACCATATGAACGGCAGCGCGTACAACGTGAAAACGTGTTGCGCCGGCGTTTTCAGGTACATGTACGGAATGACCACGCAGGCGAGCAGCGAGATAATGAGCAAAAACGGAAATCGAAAAGACTCGGGCACATTTTTCATCAGGCTGAACGCGTTGGAACAGTTTTCCACATAGCGAAACGACCAGAAGTTTTCGATAACGGTAATCGGGGTGGCGTTACGATACACAAACCGGCCGCGCCGAATTTCATCGTCCGGCGTGGAGCAGGTGGGGTAGTCGCCGGTCTGCTCGTGAAAGGAGTCAGCCAGCAACGTGTGATGGGCCCAGTATTTGGAGCCCTGATCGGCCGCCGTGAATGCGACGAAAATCACAATGGCCCAGATAAACGGTTTGTTTTGTAAAGTCGCTTTTGCTTTTTCAGTCATTTTCTTTTGTTTCAGGTAACGGCGAAACGGCGGTTGCCGCATCGTTTAAAGGGTCGACAGACGGCGTTGAAACAGTCTTCGATGATGATGTCATGCTGTCTTTTTTCAACTGAAGCACCATCAGCGCGATACCGATTACAATGAGCGCATCGGCGATGTTGAAGGTAGGCCAATGGTATTCTTTTCCACCAAACACCACATACCAGTCCACAAAATCCACCACATAGCGGTACACCATGCGGTCAATGAGATTTCCCAGCGCCCCCGCCAGGATGAACGGCAGCGCGAACAGCATGTAGGTGCTCTTATCAGGGGTTTTCAGAAACATCAGCGGAATCAGAATGCACGCCAGTACCGAGATAATCATGAAAAACGGAAACCGGAACGATTCCGAAACCGTGGTCATCAGGTTGAAGGAGCTGGCGCAGTTTTCCACATAACGAAACCGGAATACGTTCGGTATAACCGTTATAGGAGAGGCGTTGACGCGTACAAAATGGCTGCGTGCCATTTCTTCGGTTTCGTTGCCGCACACCGGGTAGTCGCCTTCTCGCTGGTGAAACCGATCGCTCAGCAGCGTTTTTTGCGCCCAGATTTTACTGCCTGCATCCACCGCAATGCCGGCGATGACGATGAGCAGCACACTGAGAATCGGTTTGTTGCGCCAGGTCATTTGTTCCTACTCGTCGTCGGCGCCGAACTGTCCGGATGCCACCAACTCTCTCACCACCTCGGCACAGCGACCGCACAGTTCAGGACGCTCGCTGTCGCTTCCCACCCCATGGCCCATGCGCCAGCAGCGGGGGCATTTTTCTTCTTCGTTGGCCTTAGCTTCAACCGTCGTTTCACCGGTCCCCCGAGTGAGGGTGCATTTGGAAACCAGGAATACGTCGGTGAGCATTTCATCGCCCATCTCCGCCAGCAAATCGTAGGTTGTGCTCGATGCGGTGACTTCAACATTGGCCTGCAGCGCGTTTCCGATTTTGCCGTCCCGGCGCATTTCTTCGAGCACTTTGGTCACCTCGCGACGTACCTCACGCAAGCGAGACCACCGTTCGAGCAGTTCCTCGTTTTTCCACGCTTCGTCGGCCGTGGGGAAGCCGGAGAGAAATACCGACTCGGCAGCGGAGTCCCGGCCGGGCAGATGCTGCCACACTTCCTCCGCGGTGAAGCTGAGCACCGGAGAAAGAATGCGCGACATATCTCTGGCCATAATGTACAGCACGGTCTGCGCCGCACGCCGCAGGGTACCGGTCGGCTGTTCGCAGTACAGCCGGTCTTTGATGATGTCGAGGTAGAACGACGACAAATCACTGGTGACCAGTTCCACCGTGCGGTGGAAAATCAGGTGAAAGTTGTATTCCGCGTATGCGCGGTCGAGCCGCTGCAGATACTGATGGAAGCGCGCCAGCATCCAGCGGTCGAGCTCGGGCATGTCGCTGATTGCCACCATGTCTGTTTCGGGGTTGAAGCCATCGGTGTTGCCCAGCATGAAGCGCAGGGTGTTTCGGATTTTACGGTATGAATCCGTGAGCGCGGTGATGATTTTGGGGGAGTATACAATGTCGGAACGATAATCTTCGTAGCCCACCCACATGCGCAGAATTTCAGCGCCCTGGGCGTTGATGGTTTTGGCGGGGGGCACAAAGTTCTTTTGGCTCTTCGAATATTTTTTACCCTGCTCATTGCAGATGAATCCGTGGGTCAGCACCGCCTTGTAGGGCGCTTTGCCGGTGGTGGCCACGCTGGTGAGCAATGAGGTGTGGAACCATCCCCGGTGCTGATCGGAACCCTCCAGGTAGAGGTCGGTGGGAACGCCCAGCCCTTCCCGCTGCGCGGCCACTGCGGCCCAGCTCACGCCGGATTCAAACCACACATCCACGATGTTTTCATCTTTTTCGAATTCGGTGCAGCCGCAACTGCATTTGGTTCCTTCGGGCAGTAGGTCTTTGGGTTCGCGTTTGAACCATTCATCGCTGCCGTGCTCGCCGAAAATCTTGGCCACGTGACGCACCACGTCGCCATCGACGAGTGATTCGTCGCAGTCGTTGCAGAAAAAGAACGGCAGCGGAACCCCCCACAGACGCTGACGGGAAATACACCAGTCCGGACGGTCCTCCACCATGCCGCGAATGCGATCTCGTCCCCACGGGGGAATCCAGCGGGTGGCGTCAATCTCCTTCAGCGCCTGCTCCCGCAGGCCGGTTTTGTCCATGGAGATGAACCATTGGGCGGTAGAGCGGAAAATTACCGGTGTTTTACAGCGCCAGCAACAGGGGTACTGGTGGCTGATTTTCTGGCCCACCGGATTGAGCAGCCGGCCGATTTCGCCCAAATGTTTCACGATGTGAGGATTGGCTTCGGTCACTTGCATGCCCTGCCATTTCTCAACCTCTTTTTCAAACCGCCCTTTTTCGTCCACCGGCGCGTATGGCTCGATACCGTGGGCTGCGCAGAGCACGTAGTCGTCTTGCCCGTGGCCCGGGGCGGTGTGCACGCAACCGGTCCCCGCTTCAAGGGTGACGTATTCCGCCAGCAGAATCGGAATCACCCGGTCTTCGATGAACGGGTGACGGCAGGTCAGCTTTTCGAGTTCGGCGCCCGCGAATGCGGTGCCCACGGCCCGGTATTCCAGTTCAGATGCCTTGAATGCGGTTTCGGCCATGTCTTCTGCCAGCACTACGTATTCTTCCCCCACCTGGAAGGCGCGGTAGTTGTAGCGCGGATGCACCGCAATCACGAGGGACGCAGGCAGTGTCCACGGGGTGGTGGTCCATATCACAACTGACAGCGGTTTGCCGTCGTCTTCGAGACCGCAGATATGAAGCAGTTTCTCGCGGTCGATGGCTTCGTAGCGAACGTAAATCGACGGTGAAGCGTGGTCCATGTACTCCACTTCGGCTTCCGCCAGTGCGGTGGTGCATTGGGAGCACCAGTACACCGGTTTGGAACCGCGGTAGAGCATGTCTTTGTCAACGATGGCGGCCAGTTGCTCGGCGATGGCCTCCTCGTACTTGGGTTGAATGGTGCGGTAGGGGTGTTCCCAGTCGGAGAAAACGCCCAGTCGCTTCATTTCATCCATCTGGGTGGTGGACCACTTCATGGCAAATTCTTCGCAGCGCTTGCGAATGGAAAGCTTGTCATCGCTGTCTTTGGGTTTGCCCAGCTCTTTTTCGGCGTTTAGTTCAATCGGCAGTCCGTGGCAGTCCCACCCGGGAATGTAACGAACGTAGTTGCCTTTGAGCATGCGGTACTTCACCACAATATCTTTCAGTACTTTGTTGAGGATATGGCCATGGTGAATGGTGCCGTTGGCGTACGGGGGGCCGTCGTGAAAAATGAATTTCTCGCCGTCCTCGTTCTGTTTCAGCATCTTGGCGTAAATGTCGTTTTCCTGCCAGAACTGCAGAAATTCGGGCTCGCGCTTGGCGAGACCCGCTTTCATCGGGAATTGGGTTTTCGGTAGGCAGATACTCTTTTTGTAATCGTCACTCATTGCCGGTTTCCTTTGGTTTGAGAGAGGTCCCGTCGTGAACCAATCTCTATAATTTCCTTAAAGAGCGCGGAAGATACCATGTTCGTCCGATTTTAGAACATAAAATGCACTATTTTTATTTCATCCGGCGGCGAAAAGGCAGCGGAATGGGGAGAAAACGTGAACGCTTCGGAATCTATGCCTGTTTCAGTTTACGCAGGCGGTTGCGCAGGCTGGTGCGGGGAATGCCGAGGGACTTGGCGGCGGCGGTGACGTTTCCGTCCACCTTGGTCAGTTCTTCGAGAATGCATTGGTCGGCAAGCATCCGGGGAGATTGTCGCGGTGACCCGGTCAGTGCCAGTTCGTTGGCGCGAATCAATACAGAGGAGTGGAGGGCTGCCGCTTTGTACAGCACATTGCGCAGTTCCCGACAGTTGCCGTTCCAGCGCTGATTGCGCAGGCGGTCCTGCGCCTCTCGGGTCAGCCGTTTGGGCCCCACTTCGCCACGGAATTCCTGTAAAAAATGTTCCGCCAGCAGTCGAATATCGTGGGGGCGGTGGCGCAGGGGCGGTGTGCTCAGCTGCAGCGCGCTGATGCGATGGTACAAATCGATCCGAAAACTCTTTTCGGCAATCATGTCCAGCAGGTTGCGGTTGGTGGCGCACACCAGGCGGAATTGTACATGGTGAGCCTGCTCGCTGCCGATGCGGGAAATAAAACCGTTGTCGAGCACGCGCAGCAGGGTGGCCTGTTGGGCGAGGGGGAGCTCTCCGATTTCGTCTAAAAAGAGTGTACCGTTGTGGGCCCGCTCGAACGCGCCTTTGTGAGTGGTGCCGGCGCCGGTGAACGCGCCTTTTTCGTGCCCGAAAAAGATGTCCTCAGCCATTGATTCGGTAATCCCGCCGCAGTTGATGGCGATGAACGGCCCGTGACTGCGCTTTGATTTGAGGTGGAGTGCGCGTGCGGTTAGCTCTTTGCCGGTGCCGCTTTCCCCTTCTATCAGCACTGAACCGCTGAGGGGGGCGAGACGGCGAATTTCGTATCGCAGGTGTTGAATGGCGGCGGAGTTGCCGATCATTCCGAATGTTTCGGGCCCATTGGCGGTGGGTTGGGGCAGTTGGGTCAGGGCGATTTGGTATTCCCCCAATGCGATGCGTTTACCGGGTTCCATCATTTCACGCCTTTTAGGCAGACGTGCATTGCTCGACTGCAGGCTGCTGAACCATTTGCCCTGCTCGTCTTCTTCAATCGTAACGCGGCAATCCGCCAAACGGTCAGATGCCAGAATCAGATCATTGTGCTGTTCTGTGCCGATATGAACGGGTGAATGTTCAATGGGGTGATGAACAATGGGCATACCGCTGTGGTACAGGGTGATTTGTTTCATGTGGCATCCTCCTGGATAAGGTGTTCTGTAACCGTTTGCTCTTCTCTCGGCCGTTTGGTGGAGGTGTTTCAAAAAAATGAAAAAAAATTGGCGGTGATTGTCGCGATTTTTCTATTCTGAATGAATTCTTTTCAAACGGGTGGGACACGGAGATGTGATTGACTTTTGTTATAAATATGCTTGATTTAATAGATCGTGTATATCGTTTCTAAAAAAATGTGATTTGATTTTATGTGGACCGAAGTTACCTACAGTACACAGGTTTTTCTACCTTCCCTTATCGCGGGGGTGTTGCTGCTCAGTGCGGCGGTGATGGGGTTTCTGTATGTCAGACTGCGCCAATCGGTATACCTGGCGTCGGCTGTGGCCTCAGCCAACTCATGTGTATTCGTATTGATGGGCGCAATAATCAATTTTTGCAGCGACAATCAGTTCATCGAACTCGGTATGCAGTTATCCAGAATCGAGCAACTGCTCGGGGCAGCTTTCATTCCCATTATTCCGTGGTTGATTTATTCGTTCGGGTCGTTGTGGATGCCCACCGTGCAGCGAACCGTGATTGCCGTTTCCGCAGCAGTATTCGCCGCCTTCGTGGTGATTTCATTTGCAACGCCGGATTTATTTGTTTCCATCACCCAGTCGGCCGGTCTGAAAGAAATGAAAGAAGCCAGTCTCGCGCGTGGCCTGCAAGGACCGCTGTATGCGTTTCGAGATGGGATGTTGGCGGTGGCGTTTGTATATGGTTTATGGGTAACGCGCCGACTCCTTTTTGAAAAAAAGATTCGTAAAATGGCATGGACCGTGCTGATTGCCATGATTGCCGCCATGTCGCTGTCATTGAACGACATGGTCAATTCATACACCCAGCACAAAAAATTATTCTGGCCGGTGTTTGACTTCGCATATTCCGCGTTGGGATTAGGAATTTTCGGTGTGATTATCGCTGTGGGAACGTTTCGTTTGTTTGTGGAACAGCTGGGCGAAAGTGAACAGAACCTGAATCGGACAGGCAATTTGTTGCGGGATGTGGTCAACACGATGGATTCCGTGGTGGTTGGGTTGGATGAAGCATACCAAGTGGTCTTGTGGAATCGACACACCATAGCAAAAACCGGCATTGCGGAGGCGGATGCGCTTGGCAGACCGGTCGATGCGGTGTTGCCCAAATTGGTCGACGAGCGGGAAGGGTTGAATCGAGCCATTCGTGACAAGCAGCCCACTTATGGTGAAAAATCGATGAAGCTTCCCTCCGGTGAAATGTTGTATGAAGATTTTAAAATTCTTCCACTGGAGTCCGGCGATGTATCCGGCGCAGTGCTGGTGGCAACCGATATTACTGAAAAGAAAAAACTTCACGAAACGATTATTCAGACCGAAAAAATGGTGTCGGTCGGTGGTCTGGCGGCCGGCATGGCGCATGAAATCAACAACCCGCTCTCCGGAATGATGCAGAACGCTCAAGTGTTGAATAACCGGCTGCTGGTTGTGTCGTCCGCGAACCAGAAGGCCGCCGAGAGTGCAGGAATTGATTTTGACGCGCTGAGAAAATATATGGAGGAACGGCGTATTCCAAGTATGCTTGAAGCCATCACGAATTCCGGTGTTCAGGCGTCGAAAGTGATTCGCAACATGCTCGATTTTTCGCGCAAGGAAACCGGCAGCATTGAGCATGTATCTCTTTCTCAATTGCTCGATAATGTTATTGAACTCGCAAAAAACGACTGGGATCTGGTCGATGCATATGACTTCAAGAACATACAGATTGTGAAAGAATACGACCTTTCAATGCCCACGGTGCCGTGCGAGAATCAGCATATGAGTCAGGTGTTTTTCAATATTATCAAAAATGCGTCGCAGGCGATGTTCGAGGCGAAATCGGGTGATGCGTCGGTGCTGACGATTCGAACAGTGTGGAAAGATAATCGGCGGGCGCGAATTGAAATCGGGAACAACGGTCCGGGAATTCCCAGCGAGTTGCGGTCTCGAATTTTTGACCCGTTTTTTACCACCAAAGGTGTGGGCAAAGGCACCGGATTGGGGCTATCAGTGTCGTATTTTATTGTCACAGAGCGGCATAATGGCAGCATCGATGTGGTTTGTCCCAAAGGCGGTGGCACCCGATTTATTATCGAACTGCCCGCAGATAGACATTCTGTTTCGCAGGGAGATCTGCCTGGACAATCCAATCAAGAAGGCGAATTGTGAAAGGCGAATATTCGCTATTCGATGGTTTGATCGATGCGTTCGATGTGCGTGCTTTTTCCGGTGGCAGTGTCTACTTCAAGCAATACCGCCTGAAAGCGCGGACCGTTTTTGGCGGGTTTGAAGCTTTCGGGCATGCCGGTGACAAACTTGCCCACCACCAGCTCCTTCTGCATGCCGATGATTGAATCGTGGGGGCCGGTCATTCCCACGTCGGTCAGAAAGCCGGTGCCGCCGGGTAGAATTTGTTCGTCAGCGGTCTGCACGTGGGTGTGCGTGCCCACTACGGCGGATACCCGTCCGTCCAGGTAGTAGCCCATGGCCCGTTTTTCGCTGGTGGCTTCTGCATGTAAATCAACGAGGATCACTTTCACGCCCGACATCTGCTTGAGAATCTGGTCCACGGCGGTAAACGGATTTTCCGGGTTGATATCCATGTATACCTGGCCGGCCAGATTGATCACGCCCACTTTGATGCCGGCGGCGGTTTCATACACACCGAACCCGCGGCCCGGTTGACCCTGGGTAAAATTATGCGGCCTGAGCAACCGGTTGTTTTTTTCGATGTACGGGCGAATTTCCCGTTGACGCCAGATATGGTTCCCTGATGTGATGACATCCACGCCATAGTCGAACAGATCGTCGGCCAGTTCAGGCGTGATGCCGATTCCGCCGGCGATGTTCTCGCCGTTGGCGACGACAAAATCCACCTCTCGTCGTCCGATGATTCCGGGAAGCGCTTTTCGAACCGCGAAGCGGCCGGTTTTGGCCACAATGTCGCCGATCATTAATATGGTGAGTGTGGACATCGGACGCCTTCGTTATTTCGCTGTGGCGATGGCACGGGTTTCACGAATCACCGTGACTTGAATCTGGCCGGGGTAGGTCAGTTCCGATTCGATGCGCGCAGCGATATCTTTCGACAGCATAACTGCGTCATTGTCAGAGATCGACTCGTTTTCAACCAGAACGCGAACCTCGCGGCCGGCCTGAATGGCGTAGGATTCGCTGACCCCGTCAAAACTTTTACAGATGTTTTCAAGGTTCTCAAGCCGCTTCACATACGATTCCAGCATTTCCCGTCGGGCACCCGGACGCGCACCGGATAAGGCGTCAGCAGCCGCAACCAGATGTGCAATGACGCTGGTGGGGGCTTCATCTTCGTGGTGTGAAGCGATGGCATTTACAATCAGCGCCTCTTCTTTATGCTTCTTGGCGAATTGAGCGCCGATGACTGCGTGGGACCCTTCGATTTCGTGGGTCATCGCTTTGCCGATGTCGTGCAACAGACCGGCGCGGCGCGCTTTTCGCTGATTCAATCCCAGTTCCGCCGCCATCATGCCGGCGATGAACCCGCACTCCACAGAGTGGCGAAGCACGTTCTGAGCGTAACTGTATCGAAATTTCAGTCGTCCCAGCATCTTGACGATTTCGGGATGCACCCTGGCCAGCCCCAGCTCCAAAATGGCTTGCTCCCCGGCATCTTTTACCGCTTTATTCACGTCATTACGTGCTTTTGAAACAATTTCCTCAATTCGACTGGGGTGAATGCGGCCGTCCTGAATCAATCGTTCCAGCGACAATCGGGCCACCTCCCGCCGAACCGGATCAAACCCCGAAATAACGACTGTTTCCGGTGTGTCATCTACAATAAGGTCAATTCCGGTGGCTGCTTCCAGCGCGCGGATATTTCGTCCTTCGCGGCCGATGATGCGGCCTTTCAGTTCGTCGTTCGGTAAATGAATTACCGATACCGCCCGTTCCTGAATGTGCTCTCCCGCGTAGCGCTGAACCGCCACACCGATAATGCGTTTGGCGCGGGTTTCCGCCTCTTCTTTGGCCTCTTCCTCAATTTCGCGAACCGATAACGCCGCCTGGCGTTTTGCCTCGTCGGTGATGCTTTCGATGAGCTCTTTTTTGGCCTCTTCGCGGGACAGCCCGGCTTTTCGTTCAACGGTCTGCTGTACTTCTACAATTTTCTTATCTAGATTGCGTTTTCTTTCAATCAACGTACGTTCTGTTCGCTCAATTCCGGCTTCTCGCTTTGAAATATCGATTTCCTTGGAGGCCAGCAGGTCTTTCTTTTTATTGAGCAAATCTTCCTGGGAACGAAATGTCTTTTCTTTGGTTGAAATCTCTTTTTTCAGCTGCTCGGTTTCTTTTTCAACAGAGGCCAGAATTTTCATTTTTTCTTCTCTGGCCGCGATTTCGCCGTCCTGACGGATTTTTTCCGCCTCCCGTTTGGCATTGTCGAGCAGTTGATCCGCTTCTTTTTTGGCATCTTCACTCTCAATCGCCGCGTTCTTCACCTTCATCATTCGACCCACAAACAAGCCGCCCACCAGTCCGCCCACGATACCGAGTAATCCGTAAATTATTGGTTCCATAGAACCGGTCTCCTTACCATATGCTAAAGCACAAAAAGCTTCATTGAGCCTGTGCAGTTCATTTCACAATAGGGCATTCCCGAAACGTTGGTTTGAATAGAAAAGATATAGACGATGCGTTGTCGCACCCTGAATATATGAAGTACACCCGACTGGTGTACAGTTGACTTATCGTGCTGCCCGGCAGCGGATGGTTTTATCGTTCAACCTTTTATTGAACGGAAAGCATATATTTCAAACTATATCTCAACATTCCGAAATTCGGGAATGATTACAATGAAGTAATACTTCTTAATGGTGAAAAGTGCAAGTAAGATAATCGAATCATTCTCCGGTGCGAAAAAGGGACGGATTACTGCCGCTGCGGACGGGTTCGGGTGTGAAACCAGATGCGGTAGGCGTCCATTCGTTTCGTCTGTTCATCGGGGGCGGTTCGCCGGCAGGAGGAATGTTCGTCGCTGCCCTCCGGCGCTCCCCACCGCAGCTCCACGCAATCATTCGGGTTATACCCCATTTCCAGCGCCTGCTGTCGTCTCACCACATCCGACAAGGTGAGCGTCCAGACGGAACCATTGCTTCGGATGTAGGTAAAACTGCGCTGCTCCAGCTCCGCGTCCAGCATGGATTGCAGTCCGCTGACGATTGATGTGAGGTCGTCGGTTTGGGAAAAGCCGAATTGGGTTGGAATCTGGAATACTTTTTTAGGTGTTTCAATGACCGCATCAATGGCGATAAGCAATCGCATATCGCGCGACGGTGTGGAAAAGTCCTCCCATGGACCGGTTGTCTGAAAAATGTCTGAATCCTCAGGCATTTCAATCGGAGCGTATTCACGGGATGCTATAAATGATTCTCCGTTGGCAACGGCCTGCACCCGACGAATCACCGATTCTTCGAGTGCGTCAATGCGGCTTCGCAACAGATCTTCGGCATTCAACGGGGCGGGGTTGATGAGTGCCTGCATCCGGTCGTAGAATGCTTCTGTTCCAGCTTCGTATTGCATCATGCTGTATCGAGGAAAGACGCGGCTGCGCTGCAAATCTTTGTTGTTCAGTGTGGTGACCAGTTCTGTCTCAATGGTCGCGCCGGCCTCATCCACCATCGGTTCGGTTTTCACAACCACCGGGCGAAAGCGTTTAAATCCAGCGCCGAAACTATCGGTTCGTGCATCAAATAGGAAGGTTCCCCGCCAGAATCGCCGCCTGCCGATGGTTCCGTCCGGCTGTGCGTCAACCGCCATCAGTACACCGTACCCACCTGCCGGTTGCGGATACCACTTTGTGAGAATCATGATGTGACCGTACGGGTCGGCAAAAATGGTACCGGGGATGAGGGCTTCCCGGGACAGGGGGACCGGGTAATAGTCTGTGTCGTTGAATTTCGGATGAGTGCGTCCGCTGGCGGAATGAGCGTTCCAGCCGATGACCACATTGGCGAAACGGTCGAAGATTTTAGCCTCTGAATCGAGCTCTTCCTCATGGGGGGCGACCAGCTGGTTGCTTTGAAATTCTGTGCATGACGGCGGGCGACCCTTTCTACCGCGACTGCAGGAGCGCACGCCGAAAGGCAATCCGGTTTTCCACGAGAAATACGCACGCAGGAAATACGGCAGGTCCGCGCAGTCAGGCGACAGGTTCAGCTCCACATCTTCGTTTTGGCCCAAATGGTTGAACAGCAGATTGTGCTGAGGGTCACTGAGCAGATCATGGAGTCCGTTCCATGAGACATCAGCATCTCGCGGAAAGTCGAACAGTCTGGTTACGAACGCTGAAAACAGGTTTTCGGTATCCTGTTCCCACTTCCAGCGGCTTTGCCAGTAGGGGCCGGGCTCGGTGCGCGTTTTTTTTTTTGAGCGGTAGCTGCCCACGCCGAAATGGTCGCAGGCGTAAATGATGTCGCCGTCACCCAGAACTGCTGTGTATTTGCCGGCAGCCGTAGGAGTGAATTCGGTCCAATGGGTGAACGGGGGACCGTCCTGAAAAAAAGACGTGCCGGATACCGGGCGACCCTGTTTATCGAAAATACGCATCACAGCGTGATGCAGCGGTGCGCTGCCGGTGGCGATGAGCCTGGCCGGTTCGTCGACAATCAGGCGACGGGGGGACTGAAAAATTCGCTGGGTTACGGAATCCTCACACGCCTCGGGAATGTGTGTGGGGGGAGCGGCCGGACGGTGTGATAACGGAACAGTGAAATCGTTTTCGCCGCGGTTGCTGAAAACCACGATTCGGGTCAGGCGTTCTAAAAACGAGTGCCTTGAGCTTCCTGCTCCCAGCGACAGGTCCGTGACCACCACTTTTTTCACGCGAAACACGGTTTCTGAATGAGCGCCGCAGGGGGATGCGTATTCGCCCAGGGAATGGATGGCCATGGGAACGCCGTCTTCGGTTTTGCCAAGGTACAGCATGATATGCCCCGGAAAGTACAGCGCCACCACACCTTTCTCCTGAGCGGTGTCCAGCAGACGTTGTTTTCGCGCGGGGTCTCTTTCCATCGAAACATCAATCGCATACGCACCGGCCATTGATTGGTGTTTGCTGTTTCTCGGCATCGAAATATCGAATGTGGCCAGCACATCCATTACAAAACGGGAGCAATCCAGACCTCCGTCGGTGCCGCCGTATCCGTAGGCAGTGTCCAGAAATTCAAAAGCAGTATCGTAGAATGCACCCCGGGTGAGGGGACGTGAGGTAGAGTGAAATGACGGGGAAACAGGTACAACACAGTATGCGGACTCAGCAGCCACCAACATTTTTCCCTCGGCGGTTTGCGGCAACACAGTGAATTTCGGCAGCATCAGCTCGCGGCTGTCGCATTGAACAGTGCTGTCCTCCGCGGAAAACAGGCCGGCGCCGTTCATATACGTTGACCGCCACTTTTCAGGTACCTTCGGTGCCCTGCGACTGTCCGTGCGAATGAAGCCGAAGGCGTACCGGGTGCGAACAAACAGCATCTCGTTTTTCCATCGTCCCAGAATTTCCAACGGTTCCTGTGGATGCACGGCGCTGCAGGCGTTTTTGTCGAACGCTTTATCAGAATCGGCTCGATACAACCCGCCGTCGTAGGGGACACATCGCATCTGTATTACTTCAAGGGCGACTTCAATGGCGCCGGGGCGGGCATCTCCCAGGAGAGAGCCCGATTCGCGCTTCAGGAATTGTTGCTGATGCGGAGCCAGCGAGTTGCCGTCTGCTGTCACGAGTGTGTTGTTCTCAACCTGTTCAGAAATGGCATTCAGTCGCTGTTGCAGCTGCGATTCCAATTCGGCCTGCGACATGGGCTGCAGTAGATTCCATTGGCTGACCGGCAGGATGCCGCTCTGTCCCACCGCCCGGTTGTGACGGTCGATTTCGGCTTCGGACAGCAGCGTTTCGCTTTGTGCTTGTTCGGAAAATCTCGTGCGCCAGTACGCGGCGGTGCGGTGCAGTTCGGTTACGTTGGAGAACGGATCGGTATGGGTATCGTATGCCGGGCAAGTATCCTCAATGGACGAAGGCGGCGGCGCCGAATCGGGCGGTTGCTTTGGAGTCGGGGTACCTGTGACCGCTGGAGATGCTTCCCTGCATGCGCCGCATACGAATATCGCGATGGCGAGCAACAAACTGAAAATCTGCGCAAAGGTGTATGTTGTCTGATACGGTTTCATTGTTCTTCTTGCCAATACCTGTTGTTCACAGAATTTACAAGTCACAGGCGTATGGGAAATATTCCGCACTGGTAAAATGACCTGGTGGGGAATGCATGAAAAGAATGTACATTTTTGGTCGTGGACGGTTTGTTTCAATACAAGTGTGACAAAAGGTGTTATGCTGTCACTATAATTAATGGATGGAATGCGCAGAATGGTGGCAACCTTGGAAAAAGGAGAAACAATGAAAAGTCTATGGATTTTATTACTGGCAACTGGTGTCTTCACAATCGGTATGGCACCGGGCTGCAGCGATGATTCTTCGGGAAGCAACGGCAGTGACGGCGATTCAGACGGTGATAGCGACAGCGATGCCGATGGAGACGGCGACTCGGACAGCGACAGCGATACCTCCAACGGCGGGTCCAGCATGCTGACCGGCACGATTCGCGACTTTCATGACACGCATCCCGATTTTGAGGGTGAAATCATTGAAGATCCGGGCATTGTTGAAGATGAGTTGGGCGCGGATTTTAAACCGGTGTATGCGGGAGGTCCCCAGGGAACCCTGAGCACCAATGGTCCGGACAATTTCAGTCAATGGTACAATGATACTCCTGACATAAACATGTCCAAAGACTACTCAATACAGCTTGAGCGGGATGCCGCCGGGCAGTTCGTTTTCGATAACCAGGAATTTTTTCCAATTGATGGTGAACTGTTCGGCAACGAGGGAAATAATCACAACTTTCATTTCACGTTCGAGTTGCACACGGAATTCACCTTCAACGGCGATGAGGTGTTTACTTTTATCGGCGATGACGATTTGTGGGTGTTCATTAACGGTCGCCTGGCTATCGATTTGGGCGGCGTACACGGTGCGCTCACCGGGTCGGCGGATTTAGCCGCGATGGCCGATGAACTGGGGCTTGAAGCCGGCAATAAATATTCGCTCGATTTCTTCTTCGCAGAGCGTCACACGTCTGAATCCCATTTTCGCATTGAAACGACCATTGAAGACTTGGTGGAAGTTGAAGTTACCCCCGAAAAATAGTCATTTTTCAACCGGGTGATGTCTGTCGTTCCTCGAAGAATTTTGTCGAAAAATTGAATTGAAAACTGTTTTTGTGGCACAATGTCATACATGTGGTTGCGATTATGGCAATATGCGATTTTTACCCGGGTGATTACCCTGGCTTTGGGCTGCAGTTCCACCATGCCCACGCATCATTCCACCACACCCTCAACCCGCGCATCGGCACCGGCAGAAGAAAGTCGTGTTGCCCGGAACTCCTCGTCAGCAGAGGACAGCCGGGTGGACCGAAAGGCCCGGCGCAGTTCCGGGCAGACCGACGCCGTTGCGCTGAAGGGCAAAGGAAGCAATACCGAGGCGGTTTCTAAACAGGTGACCTCGAAAAAAATGGAAAGTTGGGATGTGACCGCTGAGAAAGTCATGGCGGTGGCCGCTTTGGTGGAGGATGCAGCAGCCATGTATGATGTGCCGGCGAGTCTGGTGTACGGCGTGATCTGGGTGGAGTCCCGGTTCAATCCGCAAGCGGTATCTCCGGTGGGGGCGCGGGGATTGATGCAGTTGATGCCGAAAACCGCCGCGTACCTGGCGGAGTGCATGAAATGGGAAGGCGATGTGGATTCGTTTGATCCAGCCTTCAATATCGCTGCCGGCACCTATTATATTTCGCGGTTGATTCGGCAGTTCGACGGCGATGTGGATTTGGCACTGGCCGCCTACAACGCGGGGCCCACCAATATACGGCGCTGGATGAACAACACCGGTCTGCCCGACGTGTCGATTGAGTATTACACCATGGTGCAGACCGCGAAACAGTATTTTCCCAGCGGTGGCGATGCGACAGACCGTGAAGATGCGGTATTGCCCACCACTGATGATCTGGACCGTCTGGGACTGGCGATTCTGATTGCCGGGCTTTCCAAACGGGACTTCGGTCTGGAGCGGCCGGATGATGCGAATCCGTTTGAGGGCATGTAGCCTGCTGCTCAAATTCTATTTCAATAAAATATTCTAATTGTATTATCATTTAATAAAGTTCACATTGATGATTATCTGATTAAGTATACACGTACCTGTAAATGGACCGAAGGAGATACTGAAATGCGTAACTATCGGACTGAAATTGTTTTATTCGGCTTGTTGGGGAGTGTTCTGTTCTCCATATCGGCAGCGGCACAGCGCCATTATGTGGCCCCCACCGAAGGGGTGATGTTGCCGTCCCCATCTGTTACAGAGGTCGATGATGCCACCGCGATTGCCACCAACCCCGCAAATATGGGATTTCTGGATGCCTGGAGTTTTGTGTATACCGGTGCATGGCTCGAATCTCAGACCCATCTGGCCGGACAGGGCCACGGGTTCTTTTTTACGTTCCCCGCCGGGCCGTTCGGCTTTGGTATCGGAACCGAGCTGCTGTTGCCTCACGAATATATTCAGGACTGGCAGGG